>JAQGNU010000105.1 GCA_028291645.1 Nevskia sp. | reverse complement strand
GATGCAGGTCGGCTACACCGAAGGCCAGAACATCAAACAAAGTGAATTCCTCGCGCAGATCGATCCGCGCCCGTTCCAGGCCGCGCTGAAGCAGGCGCAAGGCACGCTGGCGCACGACACCGCGCTGCTCGAAGAAGCGCAGATCGATCTGCAGCGCTACGAAACCCTGGTCAAGCAGGACTCGATCGCGCAGCAGCAGTACGACGCGCAGAAAGCGCTGGTGCATCAGTACGAAGGCACCATCAAGACCGACGAGGCCGCGGTCGATACCGCCAGGCTTAATCTCAACTACAGCCATATCACTTCGCCGGTGACCGGCCGTGTCGGCCTGCGCCTGGTCGATCCGGGCAATTACGTGCAGACCAGCGACAGCGGCGGCGTCGCGGTGATCACGCAGATCGATCCGATCTCGGTGATCTTCACGGTGCCGGAAGACAACGTGCCGCAGATCATGCAGCGCATGCAGTCCGGTGACGCGCTCGAAGTGATCGCGTTCGATCGCAGCGGCAGCAAACAATTGGCGGTCGGCAAGCTGCTGACGATCGACAACCAGATCGACACCAGCACCGGCACGGTGAAGCTGCGCGCGCTGTTCGACAACAAAGACTACCAGCTGTTTCCGAACCAGTTCGTCAATGCGCGCCTGCTGATCGATACGCTGCACGATGCGGTGATCGTGCCGTCATCGTCGATCCTGCGCGGCGCACCCGGCATCTACGTTTACGTGGTCAAGCCCGACGACAACACGGTGACAGTGCGCACGGTGAGCTTGGGACCGAGCCAGGGCGAGCAGCAGGCGATCGTCGCCGGACTCGAACCCGGCGACCTGGTCGTCACCGACGGTTCCGACAAGCTGCGCGAAGGCGCCAAGGTCAGCCTGCCGGGCAGCGATGCAGGTGCCGATGCAGGTGGCAAGAAAGAACATGGCGACGGCAAAGGCGGCAAGAAGGAGCATCACAAGAAGAGCGCCGATACGCCATGACCTCGTCGACGACGTTATCGATGTCGATCCGCGCCTGATCGCGAGCGCCGGATGAATCCTTCGCGTCCTTTCATCCTGCGACCTGTCGCGACCTCGCTGCTGATGGTGGCGATCATGCTGGCCGGCTCGCTGGCGTTCCGCTTCCTGCCGCTGTCGGCACTGCCGGAAGTCGACTACCCGACCATCCAGGTGCAGACCTTTTATCCGGGGGCGAGCCCGGATGTGATGACTTCGTCGGTGACGGCACCGTTGGAACGCCAGCTCGGCCAGATGCCGGGCTTGAACCAGATGTCGTCGATCAGCTCCGGCGGTGCCTCAATTATCACGCTGCAATTCGGACTCGAACTGAATCTCGACATTGCCGAACAGGAAGTGCAGGCGGCGATCAATGCAGCGAGCAACCTGCTGCCGTCGGATCTGCCGGCGCCGCCGATCTACGCCAAGGTCAATCCGGCCGACGCGCCGATCCTGACGCTGGCGATCACCTCGAAGACGATGCCGCTGACGCAGGTCGAGGATCTCGCCGACACGCGCATCGCGCAGAAGATTTCGCAGCTCGCCGGCGTCGGCCTGGTCAGCATCAGCGGCGGCCAAAGACCGGCGGTGCGCGTGAAGGCGAATCCGCTGAAGCTCGCCGCGTATGGACTGAATATCGACGACCTGCGCACGACCATTGCCAATGCCAACGTCAACACGCCGAAAGGCAGCTTCGACGGACCGACGCGCGCGTACACGATCAACGCCAACGACCAGCTGAAGTCGGCATCTGAATACAACGATCTGCTGGTCGCCTATAAAAACGGCGGGCCGGTGAAGCTGTCGGATGTCGCCGAGATCGTCGACAGCTCGGAGAACACCAAGCTCGGCGCCTGGACCAATACTTCGCCCGCGGTGATCCTCAACGTGCAGCGCCAGCCGGGCGCAAACGTCATCGCGGTGGTCAACACGATCAAGGAGCTGCTGCCGGCTTTGAAGTCGGCGATGCCGTCAGCGGTCGAAATCGAAGTGCTGACCGATCGCACCGTCACCATCCGCGCCTCGGTGTCCGACGTCGAGTTCGAGCTCGGCCTGTCGATCGTGCTGGTGGTGCTGGTGATCTTCCTGTTCCTCGGCAATGTACGCGCAACGATCATCCCGAGCCTGTCGGTGCCGCTGTCGCTGGTCGGCACTTTCGGCGTGATGTACCTCGCCGGCTACAGCCTCAACAATCTCACGCTGATGGCGCTGACCATCGCCACCGGCTTCGTCGTCGACGACGCCATCGTCATGATCGAAAACATCTCGCGCTACATCGAAGCCGGCGATCCGCCGCTGCAGGCCGCGCTGAAAGGTGCGGAACAGATCGGCTTCACTATCGTCTCGCTGACGGTGTCGCTGATCGCAGTGCTGATCCCGCTGCTGTTCATGGGCGATGTCGTCGGACGTTTGTTCCGCGAGTTCGCGATTACGCTGGCGGTGACGATCCTGATCTCTGCGGTGGTGTCATTGACGCTGGTACCGATGCTGTGCGCGAAACTGCTGCATCACCACGAAGCTTCCGAGCAGACGCTGGTCGCGCGCAAGACCGCCGCATGGTTCGACGCCGTCATCAACGGCTATGCGCGGCTGCTGCGCTGGGTGCTGGATCACGACAAGCTGACTTTGCTGGTCGCGATCGCGACGGTCGGCGTCACTGCCCTGCTCTACGTGTTCATTCCGAAAGGCTTCTTCCCGGTGCAGGATACCGGCCTGATCCAGGGCATTTCGGAAGCGCCGCAATCGGTGTCGTACGCGCGCATGGCGGAGCGCCAGCAGGCACTCGCCGCGGCGATTCTGAAGAACCCGGACGTGGTCAGCCTGTCGTCGTTCATCGGTGTCGACGGCATCAACAACACGCTCAACAGCGGCCGCCTGCTGATCAACCTGAAGGACAAGGATCGCCGCAACCACAACGTCAGCGAGATCGTGCGGCAGCTGCAGCAGGACACCGCCGGTGTCGCCGGCATTTCGCTGTACATGCAGCCGGTGCAGGACCTGTCGATCGACACGACGGTGAGCCGCACGCAATACCAGTTCGTCGTGCGCAGCGCGAATTCGGACGATCTCAATGCCTGGGTGCCGAAACTGGTCGCCAAGCTGAACACGCTGCCGCAGTTAGAAGACGTTGCCAGCGATCTCGCCGCACAGGGCCTGTCGGCCTACATCACCATCGACCGCGATACCGCCGCGCGCTTCGGCGTGACTGCGGCGACGATCGACAACGCGCTCTACGACGCCTACGGCCAGCGCATCGTCTCGACCATCTTCACGCAGTCGAATCAGTATCGAGTGATCCTGCAGGCCGACAGCGGTCCGCAGCAGTCGCTCGATTCGCTGCGCACGATCTACCTGCCCTCGGCCGGCGGCGGCCAGGTGCCGCTGATGGCGATTGCGAGCGTGTCCGAGCGTCTGGCGCCGCTGCAGATCGGTCATCTCGGCCAGTTCCCGGCGACGACGGTGTCGTTCAATCTGTCGCGCAAGGCTGCGCTCGGCGATGCGGTCGAGGCGGTCAAGCAGGCCGAACTCGACATCGGCCTGCCGGCCAGCGTGATGGTCAGCTTCCAGGGCGCGGCACTGGCGTTCCAGGGTTCGCTGTCGAACGAATTGTTCCTGATTTTTGCGGCGATCGTAACGATGTACATCGTGCTCGGCGTGTTGTACGAGAGCTACATCCATCCGATCACGATCCTGTCGACCTTGCCCTCGGCCGGCATCGGCGCGCTGCTGGCGCTGATCCTGGCGGGTCAAGACCTCGGCATCATCGGCATCATCGGCATCGTGCTGCTGATCGGCATCGTCAAGAAGAACGCGATCATGATGATCGACTTCGCGCTCGATGCCGAACGCAGCGAAGGCAAGCCGGCACGCGAAGCGATCTACCAGGCCTGCCTGCTGCGCTTTCGCCCGATCATGATGACGACGATGGCCGCGTTGCTCGGCGTGGTGCCGCTGATGGTCGGCACCGGCACCGGTTCGGAGCTGCGCCATCCGCTCGGCATCAGCATCGTCGGCGGACTGATCGTCAGCCAGGTGTTGACCTTGTTTACGACGCCGGTGATCTATCTGGCCTTCGATCGCCTGTCGCAGCGCCTGCGCCGGCGCAGGGGCGAGACGCTGGCTGACGGCGCGATCGAAGGTGCGGCCGGATGAATCTGTCGCAGCCTTTCATCGAGCGGCCGGTGGCGACGTCGCTGCTGACCGCGGGTGTGTTCCTCGCCGGTGCGATGGCGTTCTTCCTATTGCCGGTGGCGGCGCTGCCGCAGGTCGATTTCCCGACCATCCAGGTACAGGCCAACATGGCCGGTGCGAGTCCGGAGACGATGGCGGCGAGTGTCGCCACACCGCTCGAACGCCATCTCGGCCAGATCGCCGATGTCGACGAGATGACCTCGACCAGCACGGTCGGCTCGACCCGCGTGACCTTGCAGTTCGGCCTGGATCGCGACCTCGATGGTGCCGCGCGCGACGTGCAGGCGGCGATCAATGCCGCACGCGCCGATCTGCCGACCAGCCTGAAGAGCAATCCGACCTACAAGAAAGCCAATCCGGCCGATTTCCCGGTGATGGGTTTCGCGCTGACCTCGGACACGCTGACGCCCGGCCAGCTCTACGACTCGGCGGCGACCGTGCTGCAGCAGAAGCTGTCGCAGGTGCGCGGCATCGGCCAGGTCAACATCGCCGGCAGTTCCCTGCCCGCGGTGCGCGTCGAACTGAATCCGAATGCCTTGTTCAAATACGGCATCGGCCTCGAAGACGTGCGCGCAGCGCTGGCCGCGGCCAACGCCAACAGCCCGAAGGGCGATATCGACGTCGGCGACCGCAGCTATCGCCTCTACACCAACGATCAGGCCACGCACGCGAAGCTGTATACCAACCTCGTCGTGGCCTATCGCAATCATGCGCCGGTGCGGCTGTCGGATGTCGGCGAAGTGCAGGACTCGGTCGAGGATCTGCGCAACCAAGGCCTGGCCAACGGCCATCCTTCGGTGCTGATCAACATCCTGCGGCAGCCGGGTGCGAACGTCATCGACATCGTCGATCGCGTCAAGGCGATGATGCCGGAACTGCGCAATTCGATTCCGAGCGCAATCAATCTGAACGTCTCGGTGGATCGCTCCGTCACCATCCGCACTGCGCTGCGTGAAGTCGGCCGCACGCAGCTGATCGCGGTGACGCTGGTGATCCTGGTGGTGTTCGTCTTCTTGCGCAATGCACGCGCGACGCTGATTCCCGCAATCGCGGTGCCGGTGTCGCTGATCGGCACGTTCTGCGCGATGTACCTGCTCCACTTCAGCCTCAACAACCTGTCGCTGATGGGCTTGATGATCGCGACCGGCTTCGTCGTCGACGATGCGATCGTCGTGCTGGAAAATATTTCGCGCCACATGGAAGCCGGCATGCCGCGCATGCAGGCCGCACTCACCGGCGCGCGCGAAGTCGGTTTCACGGTGCTGTCGATCAGCATTTCGCTGATCGCGGTGTTCATCCCGATCCTGGCGATGGGCGGCATCGTCGGCCGCCTGTTCCGCGAGTTTGCATTGACACTGTCGGTGGCGATCATGCTGTCACTGGCGATCTCACTGACCACCACGCCGATGATCTGCTCGCGCTGGCTGAAGCCGCGACCGGCGGTGCCGAGTTCGCGGCTGTTCCGTTTCAGCGAACGCGTCTTCACGTCGCTGGCGGAAAACTACAAACGTTCGCTCGCATACGCGCTGGATCACGGCCGCCTGGTGATGGCGATCCTGCTGGCGGTGATCTGCCTGAATATCTACCTGTTCGCGCAGATTCCGAAAGGCTTCTTTCCGCAGCAGGACAGCGGCCGCCTGATGGGCCGCATCCAGGCCGACCAGAGCATCTCGTTTCAGTTGATGAAGCAGAAGCTGCAGCAGTACATCGCGGTGATCGATGCCGATCCGGCGGTGAACTCGGTGACCGGCTCGATCGGCGGCGGCTCCGGCGGCGGCGAATCGACCAATACCGGTTCGGTGCAGATCGCGTTGAAGCCTTTGAACGAGCGCGGCGCATCGGCCGAAGAGGTGATCGCGCGTTTGCGGCCGAAGCTGGCCAAGGTTCCGGGCGCGGTGCTGGTACTGCAATCGGTGCAGGACATCCGCGTCGGCGCGCGGGTTGCGAATGCGCAATTCCAGTACACGCTGCAGGCGGACGATCTTATCGAATTGCGCAACTGGGCGCCGAAGCTGACCGCCGCGCTGAAGAACGATCCGACGCTGATGGACGTCACGTCCGATCAGCAGGACAAGGGACTGGAAACCGATCTGCTGATCGATCGTGCCAGCGCCTCGCGCCTGGGACTGCAGACCAGCGCGATCGACAACACGCTGTATGACGCCTTCGGCCAGCGCCAGGTTTCGACCATCTACAATCCGCTCAACCAGTATCACGTCGTCATGGAAATCGCACCGCAGTTCTGGCAGCAGCCGGAAACGCTCAGCGATATCTACGTCAGTAAATCCGGCGGGGCCGTCAGCGGCACACAGAGCACCAACGCGGTCTCCGGCACCGTCGTCATCGGCGCCAATGGCACCAGCACCGCGCCGACCACGGCGCAAGTCGCCAACGACGCCGCGCGTAACCAGTCTTCGAACGCGCTGGCGAGCAGCGGCAAGGGCAGCACCTCGACCGGTGCGGCGGTCAGCACCAGCAGCGAAGCGATGATTCCGCTGTCTGCCTTCGCCCGCTTCGGTCCCGGCATCACGCCGGTGGCGGTCAACCATCAGGGCCATTTCGCCGCGGCGACGATTTCATTCAATCTGCCGGACGGAAAATCGCTGAGCGACGCTGTCGTCGCGATCGATCGCGTCTCCAACGAGATCGGCATGCCGGCGTCGGTGCACGGCAGCTTCCAGGGCACCGCGAAAACCTTCGAGGAATCGCTGCGCAACGAACCGCTGCTGATCGGCGCGGCGATCCTGACGGTCTACATCGTGCTCGGCATCCTCTACGAGAGCTACATCATTCCGCTCACGATCCTGTCGACGCTGCCTTCCGCCGGTGTCGGCGCGGTGCTGGCGCTGATGCTGTTCCACATGGAGTTCAGCATCATCGGACTGATCGGTGTGATCCTGCTGATCGGCATCGTCAAGAAGAATGCGATCATGATGATCGACTTCGCACTCGCGGCCGAGCGCAACCAGCATCTGACGCCGCGCGAAGCGATCTACCAGGCCTGCCTGCTGCGCTTCCGGCCGATCATGATGACGACCACGTCGGCGATCTTCGGCGCAATTCCGCTCGCGGTCGGTTTCGGCGAAGGCTCCGAGCTGCGGCGTCCGCTCGGCATCTCGATCGTCGGCGGCCTGCTGATCAGCCAGGTGCTGACGCTGTACACGACGCCGGTGGTCTACACCTATCTCGATCGTTTCCGGCTGTGGAGCCAACGCCGCCTGAAGGCGCGCTCGGACTCCATCCACACGATGCCGCTAGGAGCGGACGCATGACGACGGCGCAAGCAGCGCGCAACGCGGATGCCACAACGATGCGCGTGAAGCGCGTGAAGTGCGTATCCGCTTCGATCATGCCGATACTCGGTTCGCTGCTGCTGAGCGCCTGCGTGGTCGGCCCCGACTACCATCGCGCAGAGGTCACGGTACCGGCCAACTACAAAGAGCCGGCGCCCAGCGCAGCCGCCGACGGCTGGAAATCGAGCCAGCCGCAGAACGCGGCGTCTGATGCACAGTGGTGGTCGATCTACGCCGACCCCGTGCTCGACGGCCTCGAACAACAAGTCGAGGTCTCCAACCAGAGCTTGCAAGTATCCGAAGCCGCGTTCCGCCAATCCGATGCCGTACTGCGGCAGGCGCGCGCTGCATTCTTCCCTGCGCTGACGCTGAATGCCGGTGCAACGCGATCGCGTAGCAGCACCAGCGGCGGCCAGCACCAACTCAGCAGCCAGTTCGATCTGGGTGTGGACGCCAACTGGGCGCCGGACCTGTGGGGACGCATCCACCGCACGGTGGAAAGCAATGCCGCCAGCGCACAGGCCAGCGCGGCCGATCTCGCCTCCGCGCGTCTGTCGATCCAGGCACAGCTGGCGAGCGACTACTTCGAACTGCGCATCGCCGACGAGCTGAAGCGACTGCTCGACGAAACCGTGATCGCCTACAAGCGCTCGCTAACCATCACGCAGAATCGTTATGCCGTCGGTGTCGCCGCGAAGTCGGATGTCGTCACCGCGCAGACGCAGGTGCAGAACACCTTGGCGCAATCGATCAACGTCGGCGTACAGCGCGCGAAGCTGGAACACGCGATCGCAGTGCTGATCGGCAAGGCACCGAGCGAGCTTTCGATCGACGCGATTCCACTCACCAATACGCTGCCGGAGATTCCGGCGGGCCTGCCGTCGACACTGCTCGAACGACGTCCGGATATCGCCAGCGCGGAACGACTGATGGCGGCCTCGAATGCACAGATCGGCGTCGCCATCTCCGCTTATTTTCCGGACCTGAGCTTGTCCGGCTCCGCCGGTTACGCCAGTTCGACCATCAGCCAGCTGCTGAATGCGCCGATGCGCGTCTGGTCGGTTGGCCCGCAACTCGCGGCCACGCTGTTCGATGCCGGCGTGCACAGCGCGCAGGTCGCCGCCGCACGCGCCGCCTACGACGCCAGCGTTGCCAACTATCGGCAGACGGTGTTGAGCAGCTTTCAGCAGGTCGAGGACGAGCTGTCGACGCAAGCAGTGCTGAAGCAGCAAGCCGAAGTGCAGCAGCAGGCGATTGCATTGGCGAAGGAAGCAGAGCAACTCGCGCTCAACGAATACAAGGCCGGCATCGTCGACTTCACCAGCGTCGTGCAGGCGCAGGCAATCGCGTTGAGCACCGAGCAAAGCGGCCTGACGATCCAGCAGGACCAGTTCGTCGCCAGCGTCACGCTGATCGAAGCGCTCGGCGGCGGCTGGGACAGCTCGAAACTGCCGCAGTCGCGGCAACTGGCGCGCGGTTTCTAAGAGCCGACGATGTGCGAAGACGATCTAGGTTTCCATCGCCTCGAACGACATCGTTGCCGTATCCAGAACTTCGCTGCACCTCAATCAAATAAAGGTAGGGTGAGCGAAGCCAACGGCGTCTCTAGAGGCAGAACTTTTCTGCATCGATAGTCGCACCCGCACATGACTCCACCGGCGTACACCGATCAGCGAATCGACACCGATGTCGACGCCTGCGAACCAAGGCATTCATCAGCTATGGACACTGGCCCAACGCATTCCGCTGCCGCATCCGCCACGCATCTGTCGACGTCGAAGCTCGCCGTATCACGCTTTCAATGTGGAGATCTTTCTTGAACATGCTTCGGTCTTGCTTAAGTGCAGTATCTCGTCGTCGAACCTATGTTGCGATGACCGCCGTCGCCACCTTGCTCGCGGCGTCGGTCGCTTGTGCGCAAGGTGGCGAGGATGCGTTCCGCGCCACCTTGGCGGTCAAGTCTCCCGGCGTCTTCGGCACGCCTGCAGCATCCACGCGCAGTGTGTTCGGCAGCGCGCGACAGACCTCGGCCAGCAGCTCGATGAACGCGATCCTGGCGGTAAAAGATCCTCAGCGTTTCGGGCCGCGCTCCGCCGCTGCGGATATCCCCGCAATGTTCAGTCACACGCCATGCCGTCCGGGTTCGTTCGAAGCGATCATGTCGGCGAAGCTGGCGTCGTGGAACGCCCGGCCCGGCTACGACAGCCACAGCAGCTGCTCCTGAAATGTTCCAGCTACACGCAGACGCAGGCTGCAGCTGACATCCGCTACAAGCTGTCCCCGACATCTCATCTACGGATTCCCTAAAGTCCGTCGAGGGATGGCACATCCTGGCTTTGTTCGTTAGCTGAGGACGCGTGCCGCTTATCCGGTTCATGCACGCGCATGAACCGGCTTTTTTTTGCCTGAAGGATTGATCGACGCCGCGTTCGGACGGCGCGTCCATCGACGTGCTGCAGCGCTGAACGATGACGGCATCGTAAAAATGCGAATCTTTCGCCTGGCCGTCACCGCTATCGGTTGTTCAGTACATATTTGCCACGCCAGCTCGATTGCAGCATGGATGGGTCGAGCGATACGCGCGCAAGGTCGAGCACAATAGCAGTGCGTATATGCGCGCTTCGAAGACGGCGCATCGTCATCGAAGCGTGCGCGCTACGACTTGCGTTTGCATACAAGATGCACCATGGACACTCATGGTGCAGCAGTAACTGCCGCTCCAGCACGGCAGCGTGCCCCGCGCGAACTGGAGACCACGCAAGGTCTCGCATCATTAGCTTTACAAATCGCAAGATTCCCCTACACCGCAGCGCTACCGCAAGCTGCAATGGGCACTCAGCAGAACCACGAACGCAAACATTTTTTATACGGTCGCCGGCTCGGACGCGCAGGCACAAAGATTGCGTAATCGTTACAAAGGCGACTTATGCAAGCGCCCCTCGAACTGGGCTTGGGATTCCGACCGTTGGAATGCGACGCGAACAGCATTTCACTGACGACGGCGACAGCTGAACCGCTGTCCGTCGAAGAAGTATTCCGTTGCCACCATGGTTCGCTGATCGCATTTTTGCGACAGCGCTTACGCAATCCGGAAGATGCGCTGGATGTCGCGCAGGAAACTTATATTCGGATGATCCGATACGAAGGTTCAGCTGAGATCCAATCGCCGCTCTCTTTCATGTTCCGAATCGCCATAAACGTTGCGAATGATCTGGGTCGTTCGCAGCAGGTGCGCCACAACAGCACCCAGGTATCGATCGACGACGTCGATCTCGTATCGCCGCTGCCTTCTCCGGAACGCGAACTATCCTCGCAGCAAGAGCTGCAACTGCTCTACGCAGCCATACGTCGCCTGCCGCCGAAATGCCAGCAGGTTTTCTTGTTAAGCCGGGTGCGGGGCATGACCTATCCTGAAATCTCGCGGCACTGCGACATTTCCGTGAAGATGGTTGAAAAGCACATCAGTCGGGCACTGTCCTTCTGCCTGAAACAGACGGCCTGATTGAAAACTGGCGAGGGGCAATTCGCGCCGACCTTGGCGGGTGCCATCGTCTAGTAACAAGCCCTAGTCAAGCTTCCGCAACGCCAAGCGTATTCAGCGCGACTTGACTCAATCTACCCAGCAGCGCGAGATGTGCCAGCCTGCATCTGTCGATTGAGCGCTCCCCGATAATTTTGCGATTCGATTTCTGATGACGCATCCACTCATCCGCAGCAGCCGAAAATGAACGCTCCTGAACTGCAGGTGCAGTCCGGTGCCGTGGTGGCGCTGCGACTGTTCGACATTGCCTATTCCATCGATCTCAGCGCGGCGGAGAAGCTCTGGAGTGCGCGCTCGAGCATGGCGAGTAGCCGAACCCAACTGGTCGCCACACCGGCCAAGGCAGTTGCCTTCGATGTACCGCCGGTGTTGCTCACGCTCGACGCCGTCGCATTGACCGTTGATGGCCGTGACATCACTGCGGGCGTGACTGCGCGGCTTTACGACTTTGGCGTTGTCGCGCTCGCGCTGAAGGTGCCGGTGTCCCAGTGCAGTTGGAGCGACTTCACAAAATTGTTCAATGCGCTGGATCAGGCCGTGGGGCCCGGCGCACAGACCGAACTCTGGGAAACGCTACTGGCCGGCATCCACGCATCGATGGCTGCGGCCCTGGTCAGGCCGACGCTTTCAGGGCTGCAGGAGGACTACCTGCTGGCAGTCGTGCAGCAATGGAGCGAGCCGATCAAAGCCATGGCGCTGCAGGAGCGCATCGATCTGGCGCCGCTGCTATCCGGCGAGCGCCGGACCTTGTCCGAAGGCGCTCGCAGCGATCTGCTGCGTCAGCGTTTTTCCTACTACGAGGATGATCTGGTGGTACTCACCTGGGACCGCGCGTTCATCTATGAGCCGCGCAGCGACTCCGACGTTGCCGATGTGCTCGAAGTGGCCAATGCGCAGTTGCTCGAACTGCGCTACTACGACGAGTTGCTGGACGATGAACTGCCGCGCATGTACGACTTGGTCGAGGAAACCCGGCGCAGCTTGCATCTGCTTGCACCGCGCCGTTTTGCCGATCTCGCGCGCAAGCTCTACACGCTGGTCGCCGAAGTCACCGAACTGACCGAGCGTGTCGATAACGCGCTGCAGGTGACCGAAGACGTGTACCTCGCACGCATCTACACCGCTGCGCTTGAGCTGTTTCGAGTGCCCACGGTGGGCGCAGCGGTCAACCGCAAGCTCGCCATCGTCCGCGACACTTATGCCGCGCTCTACGAAGAAGCGTCCAGTGCGCGCGGCAACCTGATGGAACTGGCGGTCGTGCTGCTGATCGTGATCGAGATTGTCATCGCATTGCTGCAGCATTAAGCCGCTTGCTTGCCTGCGCCGAGCGGACGGTTTCGAACCCGCACTAATAGCGCCAGCCCTGCGGATGCGGCGTCGTATCCTCCGCCAGATCGAGCATCACGCTGTCCTTGTAGCACCAGCCCCAGCCCTCCGGCGGATCGTAGGTCTCCATGATGGGATGACCGCTCGCGTGGAAGTGACGGGTCGCATGCCGGTTCGGCGAGTCATCACAGCAGCCGACGTGGCCGCAGCTGCGGCAGATCCGCAGATGGACCCAGCGACTGCCGGTTTGCAGACATTCCTCGCAGCCATCGGCAGATGGCGTCACCGCTTTGATCGCGGATAGATGGGTGCATTTCATCGCGGCGCCTCGTGCTGGATCTGTCGGGGTCTGTGTCAGTGGATCGCCGGAGGATCGCTGGCCGGAAAGCTCTCGTCGAGTGCTTCGTCGAGCGCACGATCCGACCGCTCTATCGTGGTTTCCGCCGCGGTTGAGCGGCCGCCCAGCCACAGCGCAAGGTTGCGCATGTAGCGCTCCACCGAACGCATTGCACCCGGTGCGCTCGCCAGGCCGTTGCCGGGCGGTTCGCTGACGAAACTGGGGGCGCCGGCTGCGGGGTCCCAGTTGTAATCCGCGAAGTGATGGAACGTCGATTCGGCAATGGCGGGGCCACCGGCATCGGAGGGCTCGAACGCCACCGCGAGATTGAAGCGCGTGCCGGTGACGGCGCTGACACCGGTCGCGATCACGCGGGCGCTCGCATCAGCGGCCGGCTTGCCGACCGCACCTTCATGAGGATGCGCCGGCAAAAACGCGACGATACCGCTTGCCGACATCGGATCGACCAGCACCGGATGGACCGGCTCTGCCGCCCAGACCGACTGGAAATCGCCATTCGCGCCCGAGTGGTAATTCGGCCACAGGATGCGCGTTGTATACGGATCGTCGATAACGTGCCGCGAAACATCGGGGTCCGGGTTCTTGCTGTGGAAGAAATGCGCCGCGCCGACGCCGCCCAGCGTGCACACCGAACAGCCCAGATTCATGTGATCGCGCGTCACCAGCAGACCGCCGCCGCGTTGGCGAAACCGCGAGATCGCTTCGCAATCAGCAGCGGTTAAACCATCACCGGTGTCGACCGCAAACAGCCACAGCTCATCGAAATCGGAAGTCTCCAGTTGCGACAGGATGGGGTCTGGTACGCCGAGCGCATCGCGGTCGCGCGCGGTGACGTCGAAAAGTGTAGCGCCGCTCGCATCGGTCGCACCGGCGAGCAGTGCAGCCAAGCGGCTGAATCGCGCGATCCCCCAGTCGTCCGCCGGCGTTGGAATGGTGGTTTGCAGCAGGATTTTGAGCGGCTTGTTCATGCGCCATGTCTCGCGGGTGTTTGCGGCGGCCGAGCAACACCGAATGAATTGCGACCTGGACCGAGCTGATCGGCTCGATCATTCGGCCACCGTATTGTGCAGCCTACTGCATTGAGACCGCATATTCGAAAATTCGTCGCCGGCATTGGTGCCGGTGGTAGCATGCGCGGCATCATTGATCCATTCGCAAAACCACCCATGTCCGAACCGCAAGGTTTCGGCCGTTGCGCACTTCGAGGCCGGCTGTGAGCCATACCGCAGTTGATGCGTTCCTGCTGGTTTACGCGGCCTTGTTTCCCATCGTCAATCCGCTCGGCGGCGCACCGATCTTTCTGGGCCTGACGCATACCTATACGCCGGCGCTGCAGCAGGCTATCGCGTGGCGCGTCGGTGTTGGCAGTTTCGCCTTGCTGGTCGGATCACTGCTGATCGGATCGCATGTGCTGGGCTTGTTCGGGTTGACCTTGCCGGTGGTGCGCATCGCCGGCGGCATCGTGGTCGCGGCGATGGGCTGGCGTTTACTGAACGCTCAGGACAATCCGGTCGAATCGCACGCACCCGATCATGCCGGTGCCGAAGACCGGGTCGCATTGCAGCGCGCGTTCTACCCGATCACGATGCCGCTGACCGTCGGTCCGGGTTCGATCGCCACGGCCATCGCCCTCGGCAGCACGCGCCCGCTCGGTCCGCAACCCGTCTCCGGCTTGCTGGCCCAAGGGATCGGTGCGATTGCCGGCCTGTTCGCGATCAGCGGCACGGTCTACCTCTGCTATCGCTACGCCGGCCATATGGTGCGCCTGTTCGGCCCGTCCGGCACCAGCATCTTCACGCGCCTGTCGGCGTTTTTGCTGCTCTGCATCGGCGTACAGATTATCTGGAACGGCTTCAGCGCCTTGATCCCGAGCCTAAGCAATGCGGGCTGATTGTCGGTCGTGAAAGCTTGGTGCTGCGTATCGGAAAGGACAGCACCGAAATACGGATCGACTGCGCTGAACGCGCCTCTTGCCGCATGACTCATCCGGGCGTCGCATGTTCCTCGACGACATAGGCCCGGCTCCGCGACCGATCGAGAAACTTCGCCTCGTCCGCAGCGACCTGCTCGCCAACATCTGGTCCGGAGAGTCGAGCCACCCACGCAAGAAACGCGGCCCGATCTGGAAATCCCAGTTCTGTCATGACATCGAAGTCGACCGCGCCGCCTTCTTTGGTCAATCCCTCGTCCCGCACAAGGTATCTGCGTTTGTAAACGGTGGGCCTGGGCGCCAGGCTGCAGATCAAGGGAACATGACTATTTTCATAATAGTCATGAATGCTTGCATCTCGATGCCTGCTCTTTTGCTGAGAAAGGCAAATACCATGAACATGGAGCTACTCCTGCGATTGGGTTTACGGCGTTCGAGCAATCGAATTCTGCGCGACCGGCGCCCGAGCACCTAGTCACAGGGACAAACTCAATAGAATATTGCGCGCTGCAAAGAGAATGAATTGGCTCAGAGTCCGCGTGTCTTTCGAAAATATTCGACTGTGGGCACCAAGCCGCGGGCCAACTGTATTTTCGGAACCCATTCAAGAACCTTTTGCGCTTGTGTGATATCCGGACAGCGTTGTCTCGGGTCATCTTGAGGCAGTGGGCGCAACACAATCGTCGAAGATGATCCAGTGACAGTCAGGACTGACTCCGCTAGCTGCCTTATGGTGAACTCGTTAGGGTTGCCTAAGTTGATCGGCCCGGTGACTGAATCGGGAGAGGCCATTAGTCGAATCAGGCCCTCCACCAAGTCATCGACATAGCAGAAAGCACGTGTTTGTTCACCGTTCCCAAATAGAGTAATTGGTTCACCTTGCAGCGCCTGGACGATGAAATTGGATACTACTCGCCCGTCGTCAGGCTGCATCTTTGGACCATAGGTATTGAAGATTCGAGCAACCTTGATCCTCAGGTTGTGCTGGCGGTAATAGTCGAAAAACAGAGTCTCAGCACAGCGTTTCCCTTCGTCGTAGCAGGAGCGAGGGCCGATCGGATTGACGCGCCCCCAATAGCTTTCGGTTTGTGGATGCTCCTCTGGATCGCCATAGACCTCACTCGTCGAGGCCTGCAAAATCTTCGCTTTGATCCGCTTGGCAAGCCCGAGCATATTAATAGCCCCGTGCACACAGACTTTGGTCGTCTGGACAGGGTCGAACTGATAGTGCACCGGGGATGCTGGGCAGGCTAAGTTGTATATCTCGTCGACCTCGACATAGAGGGGAAACGTAATGTCGTGACGCAGCACCTCGAAGTGGGGATTCCCCAGGAGGTGCGAGATATTGTCTCGCGAACCGGTAAAGAAATTGTCGACGCACAGTACCTCTTGGCCATTAGCGAGCAAACGCTCGCAGAGGTGGGAGCCGATAAATCCTGCTCCACCAGTAACCAGGACTCTTTTTTTCGACGCAGTTCGCATGTCGTATTTGTATATTTTCCTTCGCTCGAAAGAGCCCTCGAGCGCGGCAAATCGTTTTAGCTAGCGCCATCGCCAGCGGTCGACCTCCAGCGGGTTCGTCCTCCAGCAGGTTCGTCGCGACTCGAGTCTTTCCCACTCAACTTCATGATATAGCGTAGTGGATAGAAGCGATCACATCCTAAATTGCATGCGACTGGGAGAGACAAAGCGTGTTGCGAGTTTTGCAACCCTGATTTCTGACGAGATGGTACGAAAGTCGCTCCAAGGCGAGAGCCTAATCGTTACTTGGACTCGTTAACCGTCGATTCGGTAATGCGTCCATAGAGCCCGTCAGCCCGGTCATTGATGCCGGCCGCGAAATACAGCCAGTTAGAAACAGCCAGAGGACTGTTGCCGAAGGCAATGCCCCATAGGCCAGAAATACTTAACGGTTTGCCGCTAGCATCGCGCAAGCTATCGATGAATTGGCCGGTGACTGGATCGAAAGCATTGATGGTGCCGTCGCCGAAATTGCCGATCAGCAGATCCTTGCTGAACTGGCCAAAATTGGCCGGTGCCATCGCGATGCCCCATGGCGCATTGAGCGGACCGCCGGTGGTGACACGTCGCATCAGTGTGCCATTGGCATCGAATAAGTCGACCAGACCTAGGCCTGAGCCAACCATCTCATGCTGATTGGCAGGCCCCTGCTGTGATGCATAGGTGACGTACAGGAGGTCGCCAATCGCTTGGATTCCGAACGGCGCGTAGCCTGTTGGAAGGGCGGGATCGGCAAAATTGCCGACAGACGTTATCTTTTTGAACGTTTGGTCGAAAACGTCGATCTTGGCGTTGTGAAAGTCGGTGGCATAAAGAAAGCTGCCGCTATCGTTCTTGGCGATCGCCAGACCGGTGTACACCGCACCACCCGGCCCGTCGTCGTAGACAGTTTCCGCCCCCATGTCGAGGTTGCTGAGCGTCAGCTCCGACCACGCGCTGATGGTGCCGCTTTCACCCGAGAAGATGAATTGGGCTTTACCAATAGCGCCGGCCTTACCAATCTTGAATCCGCTGAGGCTGTTGTTATAGACAATGCCGGTGGGTTGGGCGGGGCCATTGCTACCGGCGGGGATGCTTACCGTGATCGGAAACTTGATGCCGAGATCGATGTACAGGGTGGAAAAGTTGGAGCCGTTATCGGCCAGCCAGGTGGGGCCCAACGGATCGAAGGCGATCCCCCAGGGATTCTTCAAATCCTTGTCCATGTTGTCGGCGGGAACGGCGCCGTCCGATACGAGGCTCGTGACCGCGTAGGCACTTGTCTGCGCGATTGGCGGCATTGCGGAATTGGTGCTGGATGTATGGCCGCTATCGCTGCTGCCGGAGCAGGCGGCAACGGTCAGTGCGCAAACGCCGACCGCAAGCAACCAAACTTGATGTGCTTTCACATGCGTCTCCCTGTCCCGAGACTCCATTTGGAGGCTCTAACAGTGAGTACCATCCAGCGCGAGAAGGGTTGCAAAAAAACGCAAATTCCGCACGAAGCAAGTCGTGACTAATGCGCGCCAACTGGAAATGATAACGGCACCTTCGTTCTCCTCTCCGCCGACAACGACGAAAAACGCCATAAAGTTTTTTATTTTCTTTTTTGTTATGGACGTTTCCGGACGTACGCGGAAGGTCAAATGGAGGCTCGGGCCGGAATTGAACCGACGTACGGGGATTTGCAGTCCCCTGCATCACCACTCTGCCACCGAGCCGCTGCACTGCCGCGGGTGCGACTGTAACTCAAGCCCTGCGATCGGTGGAGACGATAGCGGGCTCTGACCAAAAACAAAAAACCCCGTTGCTCACGAGGTTCTTGTCGGCGGCAAATCGGATGGAGCGGGAAACGAGGCTCGAACTCGCGACCTCAACCTTGGCAAGGTTGCGCTCTACCAACTGAGCTATTCCCGCTTGCCGAGGTCGCCATTGTATTGGGCGATCCTAGCGTGTCAAGTCGCGGATAAATCACGCAGTTGCCGGCGATTTGTCAACTTTTACCGAGGTCATGCGAATTGCACGGGTCCGGCTGCAAATAGCGCGGCAATTCGGCTCGAAAGCGGCCTCGCAGACGCCTGCCGCGCAGTATTCGAGGACGTTCTGCGGCCGCCGGCCTCAAGAGTTGTCGCGCATCACCGGCCAGGCGGCGCGCAAATAGCTCACCATCGACCACAAGGTCAAGGCCGCGGCGGCGAACAGCAGGAAGTAGCCGAAGTCATAGACCGGAATGGTCCAGACCGGCGTCTGCCACAGCATCAGGCTGATCGCGGTCATCTGGAACGCCGTCTTCAGCTTGCCGACGTAACCCACGGCGACACGTCCGCGCTGCCCCAGTTCGGCCAGCCATTCGCGCAAGGCCGAGATGGTGATCTCGCGACCGATGATGACCGCTGCGAGCACCGCCATGATGCCGCGTGGATCGTCGCGCAGCAGCATCACCAGCGCCACGGCGACCAGCAGCTTATCGGCGACCGGATCGAGAAAAGCGCCGAACGCGCTGGTCTGGTTGAGGCGCCGGGCGAGCCAGCCGTCGAGCCAGTCGGTGATCGATGCCGCGATGAACAGCAGTGCGGCGCAATGCCGCGCAGGCGGCCAGTCGATGTAGAACAAACCGAGCACCACCGGGATCACGGCGACGCGCCCGATCGTCAGCATGGTTGGAGCCTTGAGTCGCATGGTCGCAGTGTGCAGTGGCGAGTGGCGAGTGGCTAGTGGGGAGCAATGAGTTTTACCAATCGCCAATCACTCGCCGCTGTCTCTCAATGGAAACTGGCGTAGATGCGTTCGGCCAATCGCCGGCTGATGCCCGCGACCCGGGCCAGTTCGTCAACCCCGGCACGCTTGACCTGGCCGAGGCCGCCCAACGTCTTCAGCAGCGCGCGGCGGCGCGTCGGCCCGAGTCCCTCGATTGCCTCCAGACTGGAGGTCAGACGTGCCTTGTCGCGCCGTGCGCGGTGCCCGGTAATGGCAAAGCGGTGCGCCTCGTCGCGGATGCGCTGGATCAGATGCAACGCCGGCGAATCCGCTGGCAGCGTCAACGGCTGCTCGCGCTCGGGCAGGATCAGTTGTTCCAGGCCGGGCTTGCGTGTCGGCCCCTTGGCGATGGCGACGACGCGCAGGCGTTCGAACTCGACTTCGACGAGCGCTTCCAAAGCCGCGGCCAGCTGGCCTTTGCCGCCGTCGATGAACAGCACGTCCGGCGCCTGGACCTCGCCGCTCTTGATGCGTGCGTAACGTCGATGCACGGCCTGCTTGATTGCCGCGTAATCGTCGCCCGGCGTAATGCCTTCAATGTTGAAGCGGCGATAGCCGGATTTGAGCGGGCCGTCCGCATCGAATACCACGCAGGACGCGACCGCCTTTTCGCCGCCGGTGTGGCTGATGTCGAAGCATTCGAGCCGCTGCGGCGGCCGTTCCAGATCCAGCGCCGACTGCAGTTCGAGCAGACGCTGATCCATGCTGGCGGATTCCACCAGACGCGTCGACAGCGCCTGCACCGCGGTATTCGCCGCCATCGCCAGCAGCTTGAGCTTGGAACCGCGCTGCGGTTCGCTGATGCGCACCTTACGGCCGGCGCGCAGGCTCAGCGAATGCGCCAGCCAGTCGCATTCGTCCGGCGGATGACTGACCAGAATCTCCGGCGGAATCGGCCGCTCCAGATAATACTGGGCGATGAAGCCGGCCAGCAGTTCGCCCATCTCGACCCCCGGCGGGTGACGCGGAAAGAAACTGCCGTGACCGAAGTTGATGCCGTCGCGGATCGATACCAC
>JAQGNU010000037.1 GCA_028291645.1 Nevskia sp. | reverse complement strand
TTAGCGTTTTTCGGTCTGCGTGCGCATTACGAATCCGAGCTGCCGTCGGTTGCCGAGCTGCACGACATCCACCTCGGCCAACCGCTGCGCATCTATAGCGGCGACGCCAAGCTGATCGGCGAATTCGGCGCCGAGCGGCGCGAACCGCTGCGCTTCGACCAACTGCCGCAGCCGCTGATCGAAGCCTTCCTCGCCGCCGAGGACGACCGTTTCTTCGAGCACCCCGGCTTCGACTGGCAAGGTCTGGCCCGCGCCGGTTGGATTCTGCTCACCACCGGCGAGAAGCGTCAGGGCGGCAGCACCATCACCATGCAGCTGGCGCGCAACGTGTTCCTGACGCCGGAGCGCAGCTTCGTCCGCAAGTTCAAGGAAGTCCTGCTTGCGCTGAAGATCGAACGCGAACTGAGCAAGCAGGAAATTCTCGAGCTGTATCTGAACCGCATCTTCCTCGGCAACCGCGCGTACGGCGTCGGTGCCGCCGCCGAGGTCTATTTCGGCAAGAAAGTGCCGCAGCTGACGCTGAGCGAGATGGCGACCATCGCCGCACTGCCGAAAGCGCCGTCGCGCGACAACCCGCTGGCCAACCCGGAACGTTCGCGCGAACGTCGCGACTATGTGCTGCGTCGCATGCGCGAGCTCAATTTCATCAATGCCGACGCGCTGCGCGTCGCGCTGGCCGAGCCGATCACTGCGCACGAACATTCCGGTGGCGTCGATATCGACGCGCACTACGTCGCCGAAATGGCGCGTGCCGAAATCTTCGCCAAATACGGCGAAGCGGCCTATACCGCCGGTTATGCGGTGACCACGACGATCGACTCCAAGCGCCAGAACACCGCCGTCGCGGCGGTGCGCAGCGGCATCCTGGCGTATACCGATCGCCACGGCTACATCGGCGCCGAAGGCCATCTGCCGAGCGATCTGCTGAACGATCTGCAACGCGACCCGAACGGCGAATTGATCCAGGAACAGTTGGCCGGTCGCGCGCCGGTCGCCGGCCTGGTGCCGGCGATCGTGCTCGACTACACGCCGCTGCAGCTGCGCGTGCTGACCGACAAGGGCGCGCTCGACCTGCCGAAGACCGCATTCGACTGGGCGCACATCAGCGACAAGCGGCCGCTCAAGGCCGGCGATTTCGTGCGGCTCAGCAAAGCCGGCGACGGCTGGCGCCTGGCGCAGCTGCCGCTGGTGCAGGGCGCGTTCATCGCAGTCGACCCGCGCAGCGGCGCGGTACAGGCATTGGTCGGCGGCTACGACTTCTTCACCGGCGCCTATAACCGCGTGGTGCAGGCGCGGCGCCAGGTCGGCAGCGGTTTCAAACCGTTTCTGTATACCGCCGCCCTGTCGCGCGGCTATACGCCGGCCTCGGTGTTCCTCGATGCGCCGGTGGTGTTCACCGGCATCAACCCGGACGACGACTGGCGACCGGGCAACTACGAAGGCAAGTTCAACGGTCCGATGCGCTTGCGCGATGCGCTGGCGAAATCGCGCAACCTGGTGTCGGTGCGCGTCGCCCAGGCGATCGGCATCGGCTACGTGCGCGATTTCGTGCCGCGCTTCGGCATTCCGAAAGACCGTCTGCCGGACGACCTGACCATCGCGCTCGGCAGCGCCTCGCTGACGCCGTGGGAAATGGCGCGCGCCTATTCGGTCATCGCCAACGGCGGCTTCTATGTCGAGCCCTATCTGATCCAGTCGATCCGCGACGGCGGCGGCAACGAAATCTTCCACGCCGATCCGAAACTGGCCTGCCCGGCCTGCGACCTGCCGCCGGTGGACAGCGATGACAGCGCCGCAGCCGCAGCTGCGGCACATCCGATTGCGACGGCTGCAGCGACCAAGTCGGCAACGCCTGCGCTCACCGAGGCGCCATTGGTGGACGAAGCGCATCGCGCCAAGCGCGTGCTCGATGCGCCGCTCGACTGGCTCATCACCAGCATGATGCACGACGTCGTTACCCGCGGCACCGCCGCCGACGTGCGTCAGCTCGGCCGCGACGACCTCTCCGGCAAGACCGGCACCACCAACGATTTCACCGACGCCTGGTTCAACGGCTTCAACAACGCGCTAGTCGCGATCACCTGGATCGGCTTCGATCAGCCGAAACCGCTCGGCCGCGGCGAAGTCGGCGGCCATGCGGCCTTGCCGGTGTGGATGGATTTCATGAAGGTCGCGTTGAAAGGCATGCCGTCGCAAGTGCTGCCGCGACCGCCGGGGCTGGTCAGCATCCCGATCAATCCGCTCAACGGCAAGCTGCTGCCGGCCGATACGCCGGGCGCGATGATCGAAGTGGTGCAGAGCGATCATGTGCCACCGGCCGACGATGGTCATGGTCCCAACGACGAGACCAATCCGGCGACCAGTATTTACTAGCGCTATCCCGTCTTGGTCACCCGCTACAAACCGATCCCATGAGCCTGCGCTCCGCCCACCCGCAACGCGACGAAATCGTCTACGAGACCGCGCGCATCATTTGCGAGGAAGCGGTGCTGGACTATCGGCTGGCCAAGCAG
>JAQGNU010000035.1 GCA_028291645.1 Nevskia sp. | reverse complement strand
CGACAGCGCCTTCTCTTCCAGCGCCGAACGCTGGGTGACGCTGTGGTTGCGCATGATCTCCGGATCGGGTCCGAGGAACAGACGGTTGTCGGCCAGGAATTTATCCAGCAGCGCCTGGTCGTCCTTGGAAAGCTTCTGCATGTCGTTCATCGTTGCATCCTCTCAATGTCTTCTAGCCCCTCTCCCACAAGTGGGAGAGGGAACTAAATCAATGGCCGCCGCGCGTGAACCACACCGCGCCCTGACTCGCCGCGTAGAAGCGCCAGCCCGGCTCGACCAGGTACGTCGTCGCCGGCGTCGTCACCAAGGCCGGACCTTCGATGCGCGTGCCTTCGGCGAGTGCGCGGATGTCGTACAGCCGCGTTTCCACCGGGCCTGCATGGCCGGGGAAATGGCAGGTGCGCGTGCCGATCGGCTCGATTGACTGTCCCTTGCGGCCGTCGTCCTGGATGCCGGAAAACTCGGCGGTCGACTGCACCACGTACGAACACACGCGCAGTGTGTTGATGCGGATACCGGTCTCCGGCGACTGGCTACCTTCGCCGAAACGTTCGCCGTAACGCTTGGAAAACTGGTCGATCAGGCGCAGCACATCGCGCTGGCTGGTCAGGCGCGTCAGCTCGCTGACCACCGCGGTCTGCACGCGCTGGTTGCCGTAGCGCATGTCGAGTTCCAGGCGATATTCGATCTGCTGCGGCTCGAAGCCCTGGCGCAGCAGATCTTCGCGGCCGCGGCGTTCCAGTTCCTCGACGTTCTGGTTGAACGCGTCGTAGTCGGAATAGAAGCGCTTCAGGTTGGCATCGAACAGCGTCGTCCAGGTGCTGATCTCGTGGATGTGCATCTGGTTCATGTTGCCGGCACCGACCGCCGAGAACACTGACGAGAACGGCGGCGCCAGAATGCGATCGATGCCGAGCACCGCGGCGATGCCGCAGGCATGCAGCGGACCATTGCCGCCGTACGCGAGCACAGTGAAATCGCGCGGCTCGTAGCCGCGCGTGCGCAGCTCGGTGGCAATGCCATTGGCCATGTTGGCGTCGACGGTCTGCTTGATCAGCTTGGCCGCCTCGACCGCGTCGAGATCGAGTTCGTCGCACAGTTCGTTTTCGAACGCCTGCTTGGCGCGACGCGGATTCAGCTTGATGTGGCCGTTGGCGTAATTAGCCGGATCGAGATAGCCGAGCATCAGGTCGGCATCGGTCACGGTCGGCTTCAGGCCGCCGCGGTCGTAGCAAGCCGGCCCTGGATCGGAGCCGGCGGATTCGGGGCCGATCTTGACGGTCTTGAACATGCGCTCGTAGCTGCAGATCGAACCGCCGCCGGCGCCGAGCGTGACCAGATGCACCATCGGCACCGAGACCAGCCAGCGATCGATCACCGGATTGAAATCGTAATACTTGACGCCACCCTCGACGACGATGCCGATGTCGAAACTGGTGCCGCCCATGTCGGTGGCGACGACGTTGCCGAGACTGGTCTGCACCATTAGATGCTCGCTGGCGGCGATGCCGGACACCGGGCCGGAATGCACCGTCTGCAGCGCATCGGTCGAATTCAGCTGCGCCATGCCGCCGGAGTTGTGGTTCACCAACATCGGCTTGTCGTAACCCTGTGCGCGCAGATTCAATTCCAGCGTGCCGAGGCCGTGATACATGGTCGCGTGCAGGAAGGCGTCCATGATGGTCGACATCGACCGTGCGTATTCGCCCTTGCGGCCGGCGACCTGGTGCGACAGCAGCAGCGGAATCGCGCCGAGCAGATGGCCCGGATATTCCTCCAGGAAAATCTCGCGCACGCGCAGCTCGTGCTTCGGATTGACCACGCTGTTGGTGAACGCGACGACCAGCGCTTCGGCGCCGGCATCGACCAGTTCGCGGATGCGCAGCCGCACGTCGTCCTCGTCCAGCGCCCAGAAGATGTCGCCGAGATAATCGACGCGTTCGCGCACCTCGCGGATCATCGGAATCGGCACCAGCGATTCCGGACGCTGCGCGTTCGGAATGTCCATCTGCCGCTCTTCAGAGAGACCTTCGCCGTAGCCGCGCGCACGCGACAGCGGAATCGTGCTCTTGAAGCCGGTGGTGACCAGCGCACCGATGCGCGGACCCTTGCGCTCGATCAGCGCATTGGTGCCGAGCGTGGTCGCGTAGCGTACCGAATCGACCTGCGACAGCAGCGCCGGCACTTCGACCTCGAGTTCCTTGCAGGCATTCGCCAGCGCCTCGTTGAAACCGAGCGCCAGATTGTGATGGGTGGTGAGCGCCTTGCCCTGGATATTGCGATCGCCCCAGCTGACGAAGCAGTCGGTGAAGGTGCCGCCGATGTCTACCGATACGCGTTTCATCGTCGTTCGCCTTTTCTTATTGTTTGTTGACGTGCTGATGACTCTCATGAATCGCCCGCCCCATCTTCACTTTCTCCAGTGCGAGATCGGGACCGATCGCCGGCTCCTTGACCTCGGTGCGATCCTGCCACTGCGCCTTCAGCGCATCGAGGTCGAACTCGATGTCGTACAGCGGCGGATGGCCCGGCGGCAGGTACTCGGCCTCGAACATCGTGCCGCAGTTCGGGCAGTAGTATTCGAGAATGCGGCACCAGGCCGGATCCGGCGAATAGGTGCGCGAATATTTCTTGGTGTCGAGCAGCGGCTTGTGAATCTCGCGTGGATCGCGGTCGTAAACGCGCAGGCCGCGCTTGTAGTTGTCGCGCGCCGAGGTCAGCACCTGATCGCAGCGGCGGCATTCCCACTTCTCGCTGTCGAGGTTGATGCGCAGGTATTCAGTGACGAGGACTTTCATATGCTTTTCTCTGGTAAAGCGTTCGGGTTTGCGGCGTTCGTGCTGCGCATCTAGAGACCAATCACCCTGGGCACCGGATGTCCGGCCTGCTCGCATAGCGACAGGTAACTGTCGATCAGGAACTGCGCGTCCCAGACGCTGGCGACGTTGCCCTGCTCATCGAGATTCAGATTCGCACCTGCAATCGCGAACCAGACATCGGTGATGCCGGTATTGCTCGCCGGCACATGCAGCGTGTGCACCGAGCCGGCCGGCTCGTACAGATAGGAGCCCGCGGTGTTGATCTCCGGGTACTCCAGATATTTCCAGCTGCCGGCCAGGGTCAAGGCATAGACCTCGCCGGTATGTTTGTGCGTAGGCAGCGTCACGCCGGGCGAAAATCGAGTGCGCACCACCCACAGACCTTTTTCGACGTCGGCCTGCAGCAACTGCAGTTGCAGTCCGTCCATGAAGGTGACGAAGGGCAGCTCCTGCTCGCCGCGATGCAGCGCGCTGGGAATGCCTGCGAACGGTGCGTCGATCTTGCCCATCGATTCTCCTTGCGAATGCGGCGCCGGCGCTCAGGCCTTGGCGACGTGCGTCAGCAGAATGTCGCCGGCCGCGTTGAACTCGAAGCGCCAGCCGGCTTCGATGCGGCAGGTGAAGAAAGCTTCCTCCAGCACTGCCGGACCGACCGCTGTCGCACCCGCCTGCTGGTCTTCGGCGCGATACAGCGGCACGTCGATACGCTGGCCGTCGACCGCGATGTTGCGCTGGGCCTGGCTGACAGCGGCTTGCGTCTTGCCGCCAAACTTGCCGCTCATGTGCGGATGCGGAATCGCCTTGACGACGTTGACCGACACCGAGTGACGATGCGAAGCGGTCAGCCCCGTCGGCAGCTTGCCGTTGGCCAGCACCACGCTGCTTTCCTGATCGCCGTCGCTGATCGACAGCGACTTCTCGATCAGGCAGTCGCCCAATTTGAAACCTTCGGCGAACATGCCGCGCTCGGCGCGCAGCAGCAGCGCATCCTGTGTACTCTTCAAAGTGGCGTCGTCGAGCGTCTGCAGCGGCGCGTCGTATTGATGGCCGATGTCGGAGAAGCCGATGCCGAATGCGGAGAACACCGCGGCCAGGCCGGGAATGATGACCTGCGAAATGCCGGCGGCTTGCGCCACTTTGCAGACCACGAACGGACCGGCGCCGCCGAACGCCGCGAGTGTGGTGTCCTGGTCGATCTTGCAGAACTTCTGCAAGCCATCCGCGACTTTCGCGACCCAGGCTTGTTCCATCGCGACTGTGGCCGCTTCCACCGACAGGCCGAGCGGCTTCGCAATCTGCTCGGTGATCGCAGCACGCGCGCGTTCGATGTCGATCTTCAGCTCGCCGCCGAAATACGAGGCCGGATCGAGCAGGCCCTGCAACAGGAACGCATCGGTGATGGTCGCTTCCTTGCCGCCGAGACCGAAGCAGGCCGGCCCCGGTGCGCCGCCGACGCTCTCCGGTCCAACCTTGATCTTCTTGCCATCGAGCTTAATGATCGAACTGCCGCCGACGCCCGCGCTGACGACATCGCACAGCGGAAACGACACATTGGTGTTCTCGATCTTGCCGCGTGCATGCGCACGCACGACGCCGTCCTCGACCAGGCCGATGTCGGTGGTGGTGCCGCCGACGTCCATCGACAGCAGGCGCTTGAAACCGTAGTGCTGCGCCAGCGCCTTTGCACCTTCGGCACCGCCGCGCGGACCGGAGCTGTAGGTCTTGCTCGCGCTGGTCTTGGCAACGCGCGCCGACAAGCCATCGTTGCGGAAGATCAGCAGCGGGTTGCGCGTCTTGTTCGCGCGCAGCATGTGTTCGGCGTTGTACAGGAAGCGCTCCATCGCCGGATGCAGAAAGGCGTTGAACAGCGCGGTCCAGCTGCGGCGCACGTCGTTCTCGTCCTCGACCACTTCGTGCGAGAACAGGATCGGCAGCGCGCCCAGCAGATGCGGCGGAAATTTCCGCAGCAGGATGCGCTTGACGCGCTGCTCGGCGGCGCTGCGATCGACGCCGCCGAAGGCGATGACGACACGATTGGCACCGGCCGCGGCCAGCGTGTTGACCGCACGCATCGCCGCGGTTTCGAGCGCGGCCTCGTCCAGCTTCAGATCGAGCGACTCGACGCGCGTGCCGATCAATGCTGCGAACAGATCCTTCTCGTCGCTGCCCTGCTCGACCGCAGCGGCAGTCAGGCCGCCGCCGACGATCAGGCCGAGACGCGGGCCCTTGCGCTCGACCAGCGCATTGGTGCCCTGCGTGGTGGAGTAACGGATGTGATCGGTGCTGCGCAGCAGCGACAGCAGATCCTCATCGCCATAGATCGTCTTCGACACTTTCTTCAGACCGTCGAAGAAACACTTCGACAGGTCGTACGGCGTGGTGACGGTCTTGGTGCGGTAGACGCTGTCGCCATCGATCACGCAGATGTCGGTGAGCGTGCCGCCGTTGTCGATGTTGATCAGCTTGCCCATTCTGGTCGTCTCGTTATTGCGTATACGTTAATGACAAACGGCCGACCGCAGATGCGGGCTGCAGAACCCGGCGCGCGCAGCGAGTAGGCACGCCGGTCGATGCCCAGCAAGGCCGCGCATGACTTAG
>JAQGNU010000027.1 GCA_028291645.1 Nevskia sp. | reverse complement strand
TTAGCTCAATGCCTAGCACCGACAGCAAATGCTCGCGTGCGTACAGTTCCACGCCCATCGTCGCGAGCATGATGAAAACCCCGGCGATGCGGCGGTGCAAAAAAACGATTTCGCGCGGCGGTACACGGAAATACCGTGACAAGGCATTGCGCGCGGCGACGTTGGCGACGCGCATCGGCAGATTGCTGTCAGCCCAGCGATATTCGCCCTTGGCATTGCGCAGGCCCGGCGGCGTGGCGGGATCGTCCACCGCATTGAACGGCTCGACGATCAACTCGCACATCTGCGTAAACGCCTGCTGCACCGCGTCCGGGAAATCGCCGTGCATCAGGCCGATGCCGACCGCGCCGCGCAGCACGCGCGCATGGTTGCGCTGGATCGCACCGCAGACGATCTCGGCATATTGGTGCACGAAATCGGCCGGAAACAGCCGCGTCGCGCCGAAATCCAGCAGCACGATGCGGTCCTCGTCGGCGCGCTCGCCGATACGGATGCGGTAGTTGCCGAAATGCGGATCGGTCTGCACCAGATGCCAGTCGAAGAATTCGGTGACGAACAGATCGATGAACGCAGCGCCGAGCCGGTTGCGCCGTGCAGCCGACAGTTTCAGCACTTCGGCCGAACGTGCCGAAACGCCGCGTTCGAAAGTCGTCGTCAGCACGCGTCCGCTGGAATATTCCGCCAGTACCTGCGGCACGATGAAGCGCTGGTCATGCGCCAGGCGCCGCGCGAAATCCTCGGTAAATTTGCGTTCGGAGACATAGTCGACTTCGCGGTACAGCATTTCGCGCACTTCGGTGAAGGCCGGCGTCAGATCGAGCCCCTTCGGCGCCAGCCGCGTCATCGCCAGCAGACGCGACAGGGTTTTGATATCGCTGTCGATAGCGTCGGCCACGCCCGGATACTGGATCTTCACCACCAGCTCGAGACCGTCGCGCTTGCGCACCGCGCGATGCGCCTGCCCCAGCGAGGCTGCCGCCAGCGGCTGCTGGTCGATCTCCAACTCGGCCAGACGTGCGCGGCCGAGCTGCTGCTCCAACACCGGCGCCACCACCCGCCAGCTGACCGGCTGAGTGTCGTCCTGCAGACTCGACAAGACTTCCACCGCCTCGTCCGGCAGGAAATATTGCCCATACAGCGACAGCATCTGGCCGGCCTTCATCACGCTGCCCTTGAGCCGGCCCAGCTCGTCGGCCAGCACCTGCGCCTGTTTGGCGTAGAACTCGCGATCGGCTTCGGAGCGCTCGATGCGGCCGCGAAACGCGTTCATCACCGAATGCGCGACGATCTGCGTACCGGCGCCGAAGCCGAGCTTGGTCAGTGCGAGATTGCGTTCAAACGGTTTAGTCGCCAGTCGCTCCATGCTTGGCTTATTCTGCGGCGGCTTCTTCGAAGGCATTAAAGTGGGTCCAACCGAACCTAAAGAGAGGGTGCATGTCCAGCTTGAGCGACATCTTACTGACTGAATCGCGCAAGCGAGCCGTGACCGCGGATTGCGTCTCGGTGATCGAACAGTACGTCGCCGGCCGCGGCGGCCTCCGCGGCATCGGCATGAAAGCCGGCCTGGGGCTGATGAAAACGCTGCGGCCCGATCTGTTGCCGCGCATCGTCGCACAACTTTTGCCTGAAATCGTTGCCACGCTGGAGCCCTGCTACAGCGAAAGCCAGCGCACCGGCGCGACTTTCGAAGCAGCGATGCTGACGCGCCGCGACAGCGTGGCGCAAGCACTCGTCGGCATCGCGGATCGGCGCATGCTGACGGTGCAGAACACCTCGGCCAAATCCATCTACAAGCGCCTGCGCGGCGATGCCGAAGCCGAAGTCGTTGCCGCGCTGCCACTGTTGAGTCGGACGCTCGGGAAATATCTGGACCGCAGCGCTTGATCGCCGCACTCGAGCAGTTCTGCCACACGCTGCTCGCGCGCCCCGACTTCTGGGGCCTGGTCAGCATTCCGCTGGTCGCCGCATTGGTCACCTGGATCCACGTCTGGTGCGCGATCCAGATGGTGTTCTTCCCGCTCGAATTCGTCGGCTGGAAACCGTGGTTCGGCTGGCAGGGCGTCATCCCGCGCAAGGCGCGCAAGATGTCCGGGATCCTGGTCGATCGGGTGATCAACAAGCTCGGCTCGGTCAGCGAGTTCGTGCGGCAGATGCAGCCCGAGGCGATCGCGCGCCACGTCTCGCTGCATGTTGCGGATCATGTCGAAGAATATGTCGACGGCCTCATGCAGAGCGAAAGTCCGGTGCTGTGGGCCAATCTGCCGGCCGTGGTCAAGGCCCAGATCTACCAGCACGTGCGGCGCAGCCTGCCGCCGATGATCGATGGCCTGGCGCTGGCACTGGTTGCGGAAGTCGATCAGCTGGTCGACGTGCGCGAGATGATCGCCAGTCAGCTGGAACTCGACCGCGGCCTGATGGTGCGGCTGTTTTGCGAAGTCGGCGATGCCGAGTTCCGCTTCATCATCAACATCAGCTTCTGGATCGGCCTCGGTTTCGGCGTGCTGCAGATGGTGTTGTTCTATTTCCTGCCCTGGCATGGACTGTTGCCGCTGTATGCCGCCGTACTCGGCCTCGCCACCAACTGGATCGCGCTGGCGATGGTGTTCCGGCCGCTGAATCCCGTGCAGATCGGCCCGCTCAAGCTGCACGGCCTGTTTCTGCGCCGGCAGAACCAAGTCGCCGACAAGTTCGCACAGCTGACCTCGACCGAGCTGCTCACCATCAAGCAATTCATGGAGGCGATATTTGCCGGCCCGGGCGCAGCGCGCGCGCAGCATCTGCTCGGCAAGCACATCGAACCCCTGCTGGACGCGACGATGGTGCGAACCGCTTTGCAGATGGCGCTGGGACCGCCGGGCTTCGCCAAATTGAAGCGCGCGGTCACCGCCAAAGCGGCCGACATCGCACTCGAACGGCTGTCGGAGGAGCACTTCAACCGCGATCGCGCACGCGTGCTGTCGCAACTGTTCGCGCAGCGCATCCGCGCGCTGTCGTCGGCCGAGTTCCAGGATCTGCTGCGACCGGCGTTCCAGGAAGACGAATGGATTCTGCTGCTGCTCGGCGCCATCACCGGTCTGCTCGCCGGCTGGCTGCAACTGGTGCTTGGCTTCTCGTGAAATCGCCAAGCTTCGGACTACAATGACGCTGCCAGCTCGTGGTGACTCGCGCCACGGCCAATAATCGGAATCGACCAGGCCCGCGCACGTCGGATTTGCATGACGCACGCGCCTCGGTCGATCGTTACTCGTAGGGACACAGGATGATTAAACACAAGGGCGACGCCGTGCTTGCGCGCGCGCGTCGGGGATTGCACTCAACGCTGGCGACTGTCGTCGTCGCAGCCAGCGCCGTTTTTGCACCGGCGACGCAGGCACTGGATTTCGACGTGCCGCTGCCCTGGGGCGAAGACGGCATCCATGCGGCGCTGAACACCACGCTGACCGCCGGCGTCGGCTTCCGCACGCAGGGCCAAAACGTCCATCTGATCGGCAAGGGCGAGCTCAATCCCAACGTCTGCAATACCGGCCAGGGCACGCTCGGCACGATCTACTACCAGGACTGCCAGGGCGTGTTCCGCGAGCAGACGTATCCGGCGGCACACCTGGGCGACGTGCCCGGTGCGTATTCGATGAATCATGACGACGGCAATCTCAACTACAACAAGGGCTCGTTCTTCCAGGCGCCGGTCAAGGTCACGCCCGACCTGACGCTGACCTACAAGACCTTCGGCTTCTTCGCGCGCGCGCTGTACTTCTACGACTTCGTCAACAACGACAAGATGGAGCGGCATCCGGACGAGATCACGCCGCAGAACCTCAATTCGGTGGGCCGTGTCGGCACGCAGATTCCGGGATTGTCCGGCCTCGGCCAGACGCTGGCCGATCTGGGCCTGCCGATCACGCTGCTGAACCAGCGCCTCTACGGACCCGGCGGCTACGTGCGCAGCAAGCGCACCGACGGCGAAGAGCTGCGCCAATCCGGCACCAATCTGCAGTACCTCGACAGCTACTTCTACGGCAAGCTGCCGATCCCCTATACCGACAATAAGGAACTGAGCTTCAAGATCGGCCGCCAGAGCGTCAGCTGGGGCGAGAGCACGACGATGGTGTTCAACAGCATCAACGCCGCCAATCCGATCAACGCCAACAACTTCTACCGCATCGGCAATCAGACCGAAGAGGATTTCACGCCGATCAACATGATCGACCTGAGCTTCTCGCCGATCGAGAACGTCACCGTCGAAGGTTTCTATCAGCTCGAATGGCAGCCGACCGAAGCGCAGACGCCGGGCACTTATTTCTCGTCGAACGACATCGGCACCAACGGCACCGGCAAGTTCATCAATCTGAGCTTCGGCGGCGGCGCCGACGATCCGGCCAACATCGGCCATCAGTTGGACAACCCGCTCGGCCTGATCACCTACACCACACTTGCAGCACAGCGCGCGCAGGACATGGAGCCGCGCACCGCGGGTCAGTTCGGCGTCAAGCTCGACTACTACGCCGACTGGCTCAACCAAGGCACCGATCTGTCGCTGTACTACGAGAACTATCATTCGCGCCTGCCCTATATCGGCTTCTTCGCCGCACAGACCAGCTGCGCCAAGCAGTCGCGCAGCCTGGTCGGCTTCCTCACCGAGTGTCCCAATTCGCCGCTGGCAACCTCGCTCACCGGCGGCAGCGGGCGCAGCGACGCGCTGGCGCTGAACAGCGCGCAGTTCTTCCTCGAGTATCCGGAAGACATCCATTTGATCGGCGCCAGCTTCAACACCACCATCGGCGAATACTCGCTGCAGGGCGAAGTCGCCTATCGTCCGAACCTGCCGCTGCAGGTGGCAACGCCGGACCTGGTGTTCGCGGCGTTCGCGCCGACCTTGACCAATTGCTCGCAGGCCAGCCAGCGCTGCCTCGGCACCGGAGTCAACAACAGCGTCGGCGGCTCGTTCGGCAATGCCGCCAACGGCGGCGTCAAGCTCTACGGCAGCAGCGATTACGTGGTCGATGCGCAAGGCACGCCGGGCAGCTACGCCGACACTTACAACCTGGTGATCGGCCACCTGCCCGGTTCGGCGCGCGCGTTCCCGAACTTCATCATTCCGTATCGCGGCGGCGTGGTCGGACAGAACCCGGCGACCGATCCGTCGAAGCCCTTGAACCGCAGCAACCCGGGCTACATCCAGGGCTACGAGCGTTTCCAGATGATTCAGCTCGATCTCGGCATCACGCGCGTGCTCGGTGCTTCCGACAATCCGTTCGGCGCCGACCAGATCATCGTGGTCGGCGAACTCGGCCTCGACTTCATTCCGGATCTGCCCAAGCTCGACGTGCTGCAGATCGAAGGTCCGGGCACCGCACTCAGCGCCACCGCCGGCGCGGACGGTTCCGGCGCCAACGGTTCGCGCCAGGCCTGCTCCAACATTCCGGACTGCTCCTACGGCGCCGACGGCCTGCGTTTCAACCCGCACCAGCAGGATCGCACCGGCTACGTCGATGCGTTCTCGATGGGCTATCGCATCATCGCGTTCGCCAGCTACGAAAATGTGCTGCGCAACGTCGGCCTGCATCCGGCGGTGGTGCTGAAGCAGGACATCCAGGGCACCTCGCCCGGCCCCGGCTACGAATTCGTTGCCGGCCGTAAGGAAGTCGATGTGCTGCTGGAAACGCGCTACAAGTCGGCGCTGTCGTTCAACCTCGGCTACACCTGGTATTGGGGCGGCGGCGACTACAACCTGCTGTCGGATCGCGATTTCGCGCAGGCCTTCGTCAAGTACCAGTTCTGAACTGGCGGCTGTCCGGCCACGCCGGTCGGCGCAACGGTCAGCGACATCGCGCAGCGCCACTGGCAAGCTTGCGCCCAGATCGACGATACTGCGATTCGCAATGCGGACGGCGTCCGCAAGACGTCTAAAAAAGACTGGGTCAACAGTCGTTAATCGAAAATAATGGGTCGATCGAGGGCTGCTTAAAAGCCCAGAAGGGAGGCGAGAAATGGTGATTCGAACACTGGCAGTGGTGCGCCGCGTAACCACCGCAAGCTTGATCGGCTTGGGATTCGCACTGGCGAGCCCGATGGCTGCCGCGATCGACTTCGACGTGCCGCTGCCCTGGGGCGAGGACGGCATCCACGGCGCGCTGAACACGACACTGACTGCGGGTGTCGGCTTCCGCACCCAGGGCCAGAGCGTCAACCTGATCGGCAAGGCCGATCTGAACCCCAACGTCTGCGGCACCGCGCCCGGCTCCGCCGGCACCATCTATTACCAGGACTGCCAGGGCGTATTCCGCGACCAGAGCTATCCGGCCGCGCGGCTGTCGCAAGTACCCGGCCAGTTTTCGATGCACAACGACGACGGCGACCTCAACTACGGCAAGGGCTCGTTCTTCCAGGCGCCGCTGAAAGTCACGCCCGACCTGACGCTGACCTACAAGAACTTCGGCTTCTTCGCCCGTGTGCTGTACTTCTATGATTTCGTCAACAACGATAAGACCGAACGTCATCCGAACATGATCACGTCGGAAAACCTGAACTCGGTGGGCCGCGTCGGTTCGCCGATTCCGGGCCTGTCGACCTTGGGCCAGATTCTCAACGGACTCGGCCTGCCGATCCCACCGATCAGCGAACGGCTGTATGGCGCGGGCGGCTACGTGCGTTCGAAGCGCACCGATGGCGAGGAACTGCGCCAGGCCGGCACCAACCTGCAGTATCTAGACAGCTACTTCTACGGCAAGCTGCCGATTCCGTTCACCGACGACAAGGATCTGACCTTCAAGATCGGCCGCCAGAGCGTCAGTTGGGGCGAGAGCACGACGCTGGTGTTCAACAGCATCAATACCGCCAACCCGATCAACGCGAATAATTTCTATCGCGTCGGCAATCAGACCGAGGAAGACTTCACGCCGGTCAACATGATCGACCTGAGCTTCTCGCCGATCGAGAACGTTACCCTCGAAGGTTTCTACCAGCTTGAATGGCAGCCGACCGAAGCGCAGACGCCGGGCACTTATTTCTCGACCAATGACGTCGGTACCGCCGACACCGGGCGCTTCGCCAACTTGAGCTTCGGCGGCTCCGCCGACGATCCGGGCTTGCTCGGCCATCCGCTCGACAATCCGCTGAGCCTGATCACTTACACCTCGGCGGCGGTGCGGCGTGCGCACGACCTGGAGCCGCGCACCAGCGGCCAGTTCGGCGTCAAGTTCGATTACTACGCCGACTGGCTCAACCAGGGCACCGACCTGTCGCTGTACTACATCAACTACCACTCGCGGCTGCCGTATGCGGGCTTCTTCGCCACACAGCTGAGCTGCATGAAGAACGCGACCAGCATCGTTCCCTACATCCGCGACTGCCCGCAGTCGCCGCTGGTGACCGGCCTCACCGGCAGTTCCAACATCGACCGCGCGAAAGGCGATGCGGTACCGCTCGACACCGGCCGCTTCTTCCTCGAATACCCCGAAGACATCCACCTGATCGGCGTTAGCTTCAACACCACCATCGGCGAATATTCGTTGCAAGGCGAAGTCGCCTATCGGCCGAACCTGCCGATGCAGGTGGCGATCACCGACCTCGAATTCGCATCGGCCGCGCCGACGCTGGACAACTGTTCGGTGAAGAGCCAGAACTGCCTCGGCACCGGCCCACTGAATATCGGCAACCAGGCCAACGGTGGCGTCGCTCCTTATCTCGGCGGCAGCGATTTCATTCCCGGCCCCGGCGTCACCGCGTATCCGGACACGGTCAACCTGATCGCCGGTCATGTGCCGGGCTCGGCGCGCTCGTTCCCGAACTTCATCATTCCCTACCGTGGCGGCGTGGTCGGGCAGAATCCGGCGACCGACCTGTCGAAGCCGCTGAACCAGAAGAATCCCGGCTACGTCCAGGGTTACGAGCGCTTCCAGATGATCCAGCTCGATCTCGGCCTGACCCGCGTGCTCGGCGCGTCCGACAATCCGTTCGGTGCCGATCAGATCATCGTGCTCGGCGAGGTCGGCTTCGATTTCATTCCGGATCTGCCGAAGCTCGACGTGTTGCAGATCGAAGGCCCGTCGACGCCGCTCAGCGCCACCGCCGGTGCCGACGGCAGCGGTGCGGACGGTTCGCGCCAGGCCTGTTCGAACATCCCGGACTGTTCGATCGGGCCCGACGGCCTGCGCTTCAATCCGCATCAGCAGGATCGCACTGGCTATGTCGATTCGTTCTCCTGGGGCTACCGCATCATCGCGCTGGCCAGCTACGAAAATGTGCTGCGCAACGTCGGCCTGCATCCGACCGTCGTGCTGAAGCAGGACATCCAGGGCACCTCGCCCGGCCCCGGTTTCGAATTCGTCGCCGGCCGCAAGGAAGCCGATGTGCTGCTGGAGACACGCTACAAGTCCTCGCTGTCGTTCAACCTCGGCTACACCTGGTATTGGGGCGGCGGCGTCGAGAACCTGCTGTCGGACCGCGACTTCGCGCAGGCCTTCGTCAAGTACCAGTTCTGAAGCTGGGACGACCGGCGCCGCCACACGGCAGCGCCGGTTTTTTTGTCTAGCGGCTGTAGTGCGCCTTCACCTGCGCCGGTGAGAATTCGCTCTCGCTGATGTTGTCGAGATTGAAGCGCGGCGGCACGTCCTCCGCGCCGAGCCGGTTGGCGAAGTAGCGGCCATCCTTGAAGTCGTAGGTCACCACCGGCGCGCAATTGGCGGCCTGGATATCGTAGAACGGCAGC
>JAQGNU010000016.1 GCA_028291645.1 Nevskia sp. | reverse complement strand
TCGACCTCCCCAATGGGTGCAAACAAGCCCATCGAAGACATCGAGGCAACCCTGCTTGCCGCCACGAAGTCGGCTTTGTTGGTGCGCTTGCGGAAAATCTCGGTTTCTCGCCGATCAAACTTGGCGGGCTTTCGGAAGGTGGGCTGACGCTCGTGCGGAATTGACCATTTTTGTGCCGCTCTGCTCGGGCGCTGCTGATCAGCCATGGTGCGCGTAAAGCATTGACCAAGATCAAACCCGGTCAGCTAATTCTGGTTGGTCGTCTGCTGAGCACTTCTGGTCAATTCAATGCGAGCAGCAACAATTAGGCAGCGCGTTTGCGGATAGTTGTGCTCACCTTCTTTTGTTTCAGCAGACTCTCGGCAGGAATGCCGAAGCGGGTATGCAAGCCCTCAATCATCCGCAGTGTCAGCGGCCGCGAGCCGGCGAGTACTTCATACACACGGTTCTTGCGTCCAATCACCGGCATCAAGTCATCGACGGAAAGGTTCTGCTGCTCCATCTTGAATTTGATCGCCTCGACGGCGTCGGGCAAGTCGATCGGGTAGTGCCGGCGTTCGTAGGCTTCGATCAGCGTCACCAGGATGTCCAGTCGATCGCCCTCGGGTGAATTCGCCTTTGCATCCATCAAGCCTTCAACTTCCGCGAGCGCATGGCGGTAGGTCGTTTTGTTTTTGATCGTGGTAATGTCCATAGCAATCTCTCAAATCGTGTCGACGTCGATGGCATCGTACTGTCGGTGCGTGCCAATGAAGCGAATGTAGATGACCCGGTACGGATAGTTGATCTTCACAACCAAGCGATATTTGTTGCCAGCAATGTTGAACACCACGCGACCGGACTGCAGGATGCTTGCGTTTCCATACTGTGCCTTGACCTCCGCCGGCGTACTCCAATCGGCTTTGAGTGCATCGCGGTACCAGGCCTGGATAGGGGCTTCCGCATCCTGATATTTGGGCGCGGTCGACCAAAAGGCCTTCAGGGTCGATAAGGCGATCACTCGCATAGGCTCACTATAGTCCCAATATGGGACTAGTTCAATCCCGATAAACGTTTCACCACGAGGCGCTCTGCGGTACACAGGTGGTACAGCGCCAAAAGGGCCGCAATGTGCGCGAATCACCTCAACTGATTGTTTTGCCGGGGATTGTTGATAGAGTGCTGTACTGAAATGATACGAACAAGATCAATGAGTTGGGTTTCACACCGCGACTCATAATCTTTTGGTTCCAGGTTCAAGTCCTGGTGGGCCCACCAAACAGTCTCAAATCCTCACTTTCAATTGTGCCGACAATAGTCTTGGATCGTTGGGGTCGTGCTTGTGCGATTGCCATTGACTGCTTTCGAGACATTGGCTATTTATCTCAGGTCGGCCCTTAGCGGACAGGTAGAAGGTAAATCCTGAGTAAGGTGGCGCGGCGCTGATCCGACCTCCCTGCCGCCCAAAGAGCGCTCCTATCGACCGCTGCGAGTCTCTAGGATCAGTTCGCGAATTCGACGCGCGGCCATCAGTTCAGATACACCGAATATCTCGATTAGAGCGTCGGTGCCAGTTGTCGTAGGATTGAACAGTCGCAGGTCCATCAACAGCTCGTCGGCAAACCAATTGGCTTGGTGTTCGCTGTCTTTTTCTGGCTCGACACGAGAAACGTCGTCATAGAGGCCGGCAGCGACATGATGTCGAAGTACCGCATGTCCGACTTCGTGAGCAAGTACCCATCTTGCCGCCGGATCGTGGGAGGTCGCGGCATCCCAAACGGCTTCTGTGACCAAGATTAGATTCAGATGCGGGAGAAATTCGGCATCGCAATGAGGCAGCTCCGTGGCAGTCATTACATCGAAGTTAGGCGGATGGTCACCAACGGTGGGGCCGCTTTCGGCGCTCCACAATTCGAGAACCCTGGAAATTGGGAAGGGCGCAGACGACCAGCCGGTGCGAGCGTTAATGGCATCGAGAACAGCGACTGCCATCGCCCGCACGTTTTGTCGGTTCCTACGAGTTACGCGGAATCCAGCCTGTCGGTAGTGCTTCATGACCGTTCAACACCTCGCGAATCTTCTTCTTCTGTTCTGAATTGAGTTGTAGGTAGTGACGGCCAAACGCAAGGCAGGTTTCTCGATCAAATTCATCTACTGAGACCAAGTCCATCGTCACACGAGTCTTGGACTGCTCGGCCAACGCTCTCCACTGATCTAGTGAAACGCCATAACCCGCGAAGAAGCGATTGATCTCGGGCAACAGCTTTTCGGGTAGAGGTTTCCGTCCATTTTCTACCGCGGACAGAAACGAAGACTTCACGCTCAGCGCTTCGGCCATCGATTTCAGGCTCTCGCCTTTGTCGATCCTCAGTTTGCGAATCTGCCGGCCCAGCGGTGTAAGCATCCGATCAATCCTCCGTTCGGCAAATAAGATTAGCGGACACATTGTAACACAGCAGCAGAGCCACTTGTTAACCAAATAAAAGTTAAGTAATATCCACGCCAACTGGTAACAGAGGCACCGTGTCAATTCTGGTCCAGCCTCAACCCTAAAAGGAGTCAGCGATGAGCAAGTTTCAAAAACCTGGAAGCAACACCGGCCACAACGGCGGCATTTATCAGGAGGTCGGCCCTCGCGGTGGGCGTCAGCCTAACTATTCGACGGTGCCGGACAACAAGCCGTTGCCGCCGACCTCAAAGCCCGGCCATGGCTGGACGCCCATTCGGACGACGCCGGACAGTAAGCGGTAGTGAATTCCCACGTCATCTGGATCAATTCATGAACAAGCGGCCTATCGATTCCGCGAGCGACAAGATTTACGAGAACCTCGCACACGTCCCTCTATACCGCTGCAGCACGTAACAAATTAAATCCCGGCTTTTAATTTTTGGAGATGGTTATGGCAGATCATGACAAACATGAAGTACGCATTCATATCGACGAGAAGCCCCATCATTCGCCTAACCCCACGACAGGCACCGACCTGTATGAACTCGGCCATGTTCGCGAAGGCTACGTCCTCTATAAAGAAGTCGGAGGAGATCAGGAAGACAAACTGATCCGAATCGATGATCCGAAGGTCCACCTTTTGGAAGACGAGCACTTCCATAGCTCGGAGGCACCGGAAAAATATTACGTCGTCACGGTGAATACTGATCCCGTGGTAATCCACCACGACGTGCTCACGTTCGATGAACTGGTAAAGATCGCCTTCCCGATTCCCCCCACCGGACTAGACCCAGAATTTACGGTGAGTTTCGAACACGCTGTAAGCAAGCCGCATCACGGCGACCTTGCCGTAGGTGGCACGGTGACGGTGAAGAAGCACGGGACAATCTTCGATGTCGCGCATACCAATCGATCGTAGCCCCGATCTGCAGCGCCTCCGCGAGACCGGGCACAACGTCCAGGTATCAGACGCCGGCTTCTTGCTAGTGCGAGATGTGCCGTACGTCAACAGCAAGCGCGAGATCGCTATTGGGACACTGGCATCGAATCTCGACCTTGCCGGCGACGTAACCGTGCGACCGCAAGATCACACTGCGAAATTCATCGGTGAATACCCCTGCGATAGCGCAGGGGTGACGCTCTCTGTTCTACAGCATGCCAGCGCCCTCTTCGCCCTCGGGGACGGACTGGTTGCACAGCATTCCTTCTCGCGAAAGCCTTCGTGCGGGTATTACGCGGACTATTACGAGAAGATGACTACGTATATCGCGCTGCTCGGCAAACACGTTGCGGTGATTGATCCGGATATATCCGCGCGTACCGGCAGAGTCATAGAGCCGGAAAATGTGCAATCACCTTTTAACTATCTCGACACGGCGTCTTCCAGGGCCGAGATTAATGATATTACCGCGAAGCTTGCCGATGAAGCCGTTGCAATCGTCGGGCTTGGTGGCACGGGATCGTACGTACTAGACCTAATAGCAAAAACGCCCGTTAAGAAGATTCACCTTTTCGATGAAGACCGCTTCCTGACTCACAACGCGTTCCGTGCGCCTGGCGCGCCTGCGATCGAAGAACTTCGAAAGCAGCCACTCAAGGTTGACTACCTGAAGGCTATCTACTCGAAAATGCACCGTGGGATCGTTGCGCATCCGTCCCATGTTGATGCGAAGAATGTTAACGAGCTTCGAGACATGTCGTTCGTGTTCCTATGTATGGATAGCGGCGCAGCGAAGCGTGTCATTGTCGACAAGCTTGAGGAATTTGGAGTTCCTTTCGCGGACGTCGGTATGGGCTTGTACGCAAAGCGCGGTAAGGTTGGAGGCATGCTACGCACGGTCCTCAGCTTGCCGGACGGCAGAGCTAACGCCCGAGCCCGTATATCATTCGCGGCGGACGACGCTAATAACGAATACGATAAGAACATCCAGATCGCCGATCTCAATGCTCTCAATGCATGTTTCGCTGTGATTGCGTGGAAGAAGCTTCGCGGATTCTATTTCGATCTTGGCAAAGAGCGCTTTAGCTCATACACGATTGGAGGCAGCCTGCTCGTTAAAGCAGACATTGTATGAGTAAGACCTTCAATATTCGCCCCGAGTTTGTCGAGCGCATACCTAAAAATCAGCAGGATGGCGTCATTTACATTTCTGAGAAGTATTCGACTGCGGCCCACAATTGCTGTTGCGGTTGTGGCGTCAAAATCGTAACGCCACTCAAACCGGGTAGATGGAGCTTAAGCAATCGAGGAGGAAAGATTAGTATTCGTCCATCAATCGGTAATTGGAGCTCAGCGTGTCAGTCACATTACTGGATCGAGAACAACCAAATTAGATGGGCAGGCAGTTTTTCTCAATCCGAAATCGCAGCCAATCGAACGAGCGACAAAGACGCGCTTAAAAGGGCGCACGCGCAACGTCAAATGCGCGAGAAGAGCTTCTGGGCTCGTGTGTGGGACAAGGTTAAGAGCTGGTTCTAGTTCCCCTTGGATCTGTTGAACGGAGAATTGCAGGTATTTGAGATCGGCGCCCATGCGTTGCGAAGGCTTTGCGACTTCAAAAGTCCTACGCTGCAGGTTCTTACACCTACGCGCGTACTTACTCTTTGCACTACCAATCGATAGGGCTACTTTTCTTATGTCAGGTATAAATACGATATAGGGGCTTTGGAGCGGCAATTGCTCGTTGTACAGTCTCCTCCAGAAGGAACGTAACGGCCTGCACATTTGGGGGTAAGAGATGAGCGCTAATAGCTCGCCAGAGGAAGAGCCAAGCAGCACCGCCGTGATCGCCGGGTTCTGGCGTCGCTTTCTTGCTTTCCTGGCTGATTGCTTATTGCTAGGGCTCCTTGGTCAAGCGATCGGACTGGTTGCCGCGGATGAGCTATCCGCAATGGGAAGCTGGGGGCGGGCGCTCGGGTTTGTCATCGCCACGGCTTATTTCAGTTTGATGGACAGTCGCCTATTCGACGGCCAAAGCCTCGGCGCGCGTCTGTCGAAAATAAAAGTGCTTGCTCGAACGGGTCGACCACTCGGAATCGGCGCATCTGCATTACGCACGATCATTTTCACCTTGCCTTATTGTCTGAATGGCGCCCCTATATTGCTCGATCCATCGATCACTTCGGCCACGATATTGCTGTCGGTCGTCGTGTTTGGCGTTGGGCTATCGACCATTTACCTGTTCGTGTTCAACCGCTCGACACGACAGTGCCTGCATGATTGGGCGGTAGGCGCCTACGTCGTGAAGACGGAGCACGCGCAGCCCATCGTCGTCGGCTCCATATGGCGCGGACACTTTGTCGTGATCGCTGCGATCGTGCTTGCGGCGGTTTTGGTTCCGCTCTATGTGCCGACGCTGGCCAAGCAAGCGCCGTTTTCAGAACTGATTGCGATTCAGCACGCTTTGCAGCAAGTGCCCGGCGTTGGCTTTGCCACAGTGAACAAGGGGACTAACACTTTCACGAGCTTCGGCAAGGGCACGACGACGACGGACATCCTCAGTGTCCGCGTCTTTCTGTCGAAAAAGTTGACGTCCAAGGATGAGCTCGCCAACAAACTCGCGAAGGTCGTTCTGGACACTTATCCTTCGAGTGCGCAGGAGGATCGAATCCTCATCTCGATGTCTTATGGGTTTGATATCGGCATCGCTTCGCAATGGCACACCGAGAATGTCTCGCTTTCGCCAGCGGAGTGGCGAAACAGATTGGGGCCACCGGTCAGCAGCGACAGCTCGGCGCCGCCAACTACGCTGGAGTAGCGAAACTCCGGTGCGGACGCAAATACCAGGACGCTAGGTTTCAGCCTTTCCTGCGCCGGCATCATCGAGTGCTGCGAACTCCGCCTGGGATAGCGCGACATTGACCGCGGCCACGTTTTCTTCGAGATGTCGGACGCTGGACGTGCCTGGGATCGGCAGCATCACCGGGCTACGCCGCAGTATCCAGGCCAGCGCGATCTGGCTCGGTGTTGCGCCGTGCTTCTTCGCCAGCGCATCCAGCAGCGAACCCGGTTTGGCGAGGTCGCCGGCCGCGAGCGGAAACCAGGGGATAAAGCCGATGCCCTGCTGCTCGCAATAGTCGAGCACTTTCTCGCTGGCGCGATCGACCAGGTTGTAGCGGTTCTGAACCGTGGCGACCTTGAAGAACTTCAAGGCGGCCTTGATATCGTCGACGCTGACTTCGCTCAGGCCTGCGTGCCGGATCACACCTTCGTCGAGCAGCGTCTTGATCGCACCGAACTGTTCGTCGCGAGGAACCTTGGCGTCGATGCGATGCAGCTGCCACAGGTCGATCCGCTCGACGCCGAGTTGCTGCAGGCTCTTATGCGCCTGCTGGATCAGGTATTCAGGACGACCGTCGGGATTCCATCGATCGGGGCCGGGGCGCGTCAGGCCGCCCTTGGTGGCGACGACAAGACCCTTATAAGGATGCAGCGCCGTGCGGATCAGCTTTTCCGAAACATCCGGCCCGTACGAGTCGGCCGTGTCGATGAAATTGATGCCAAGCTCGGGCAGGCGCCGCAGTGTGCGGAGTACACCGTCGCGATCAGATGGTTCACCCCAGACCCCTTTGCCGGTGATGCGCATGGCACCGAAACCGAGCCGATGGATGGCGAGGTCTCCGCCCAATTTGAAGGTGCCGGACGACGAAGCATTGGACGCGGGCATGTCGAGTGATCCTGTAATGAAATGAAAAGTTGAGGACGACGTGCGGCTTCAAGCTGCCGGTTTTTCTTCGATCGAATCGACTCGATCGGGATAGAACGCAAGATGGTCTTTGATCTGGGCGACGGCAGCGAACGGCGCTTCGTAAGTCCACACGGCATTGAGAATATCTTTTCCGCCGGCGGCAATGCTGTAGTAAGCGCAGTCGCCTTTGTACGGGCAATAGGTCTCGTGCTCCGTTCGCTGCAGCAAAGACATGTCGACATCCTTGCGCGGGATGTATTGGACCGGCGGATAGGAAGCTTCTTTAAGCGTCAGAGCCGCGCGACTGTCGGCAATCACGCGTCCTCCCGCCGACACGACGACGCGCGCTGGATTCAGCTGGACCGTAATCGGGTGATCCGGTCCCGGTTGCTTGATCGACTTGGTGTTCACGTTTTAAATCCTTCCCGGGTTGCGGGCGCTAAGGGTTTCCATGCAGCGAACGGGGTGATTCTTACGAGGCCAGTTTGCCGCCATCGACGGCGATCGACTGGCCGGTCAGGAACGGCGCCTTGTCGGACGCCAGGAACACGATCGTCTGCGCGATCTCTGCCGTGGTGCCGGCGCGCTGGGCCGGGATACCGGCAACCAGCCCGGCCTTACCTTCCGCGCCGCCGGTGAAGCGGTCCAGCATGCCGGTGTCAACCGGGCCTGGCGCGACGGCGTTGACGCGCACGCCGTGCGCCGCCGCTTCGAGTGCAGCGGTCTTCGTCAAGCCTTCGACGGCATGTTTGCTGGCGACGTAGATCGAGGCGCCCGGCGTTCCAATCTTACCCAGCGCCGACGACAGATTGATGATGCTGCCGTGCTTCTGCGCGAGCATGACGCGCATCTCGTGCTTCAGGCTCAGCACCGTGCCGAGGACGTTGGTGTCGAACGTGGCCGCGTAGGTTTCCGCAGTCTGCTCGGTCACCGGACCGGGCTGGCCTTCGGTGCCGGCGTTGTTGACGGCGACGTCCAGGCGTCCAAAGCGTGCGACGGTCTTGTCGATCAGATTGCGCACATCGTCTTCATGTCGCACGTCGGCACGCACGAATTCGGCCTCGGCGCCGAGCGTGCGCAATTCCCTGGCGAGCGCATCGCCCTCTGCCTGCTTTCGACCGGATACGACGACGCGCGCGCCCTCGTTTGCGAATGCAACGGCAGTGGCGCGGCCGATGCCGGTGAGTGCGCCGGTGATCAAAACGACTTGCTTGCTCATGTCTCTACTCCTTGAGATGACGTCGCGGCAGGTGCTGCGGCGTGAAAAATCCGTAATGTGCTAGTAAAGGTAACAATATTGCGCTGCGTTCGAAGCCGCTGCGATGCGCCTATGCACAATGCTCGGCGCAACTGTCGAAATAACACTAGGCGCCTCTTCGAACATCTGCGATGACCTCCGCCAGACGCTGTTTCGCCAGGCTGGCTTCGAACGCGCCTTGCGCTTCATCGAGAACCTGGGCCAAGGATCGCTTGATGTTGCAGCTGATCGAGCAGCTCTTCATCGGCGCGTAGGCGTGGATCGCGAAAGCGCGCGGTGCCTCGCTGGCGCGATAGATTTCAAGCATGGTGATCTTGTTCGGCGGCCGTGCCAGGATGCTTGCCCCGTTTTTGCCGCGCGTCGCGATCACCAAGCCGCTTTTCGCGAGTTTCGACAAGGTGCGGCGTACGAAACTCGGATCGGCGTTGACGCTCTCCGCGAGCGTCGCCGACGTCAGGTCTTCGCCATGATGAAAGCCGAGCACCACCATGACGTGCGCTGCGACGGAAAACTGGACGTTGGTTGCCGACATGTATGTGATGATAATTATCACATTAGAAGAAGTCAATCCCAGGGCGTCGGGCTGCGGCAATCCGGCCGGGAACATGGGCTGTGCGCTCGGCATCGCGCTGCTTGCATAGGAAGCGCCCGATGCGACTAGACTGCTCTTCCTGGCCCGCCCTCACCCTAGCGATCAAGGAATGGCTGCTATGAAACGAAATCAGTGCAAATCCCGCATGCTCCATGTCTGTATTGCCGCCGCGGCAATGCTATTGGCGATCCGCGCAAGCGGCGATGACGATACGTTCCCGACCGTGCACCACTCCGGCGACATCAGCTTTTGCAGCGGTGGCATCGGCATCGACGAAGTCCAGACGATGAAGGCGCAAGCCGCGAACTATCCACTCGCGGTGACCTTCATCACCCGAGTCAACAATCACGATGGCTATACCGCACCCGAGCAGGTCGTCATTATTAAATCTGACGGCACGCCGGTGTTGGATCTCAAACCTGATGGACCCTTCTTGCTGGTCGACCTGCCGCCCGGGAAATATCAGGTGAGTGCGGGTTCCGCCGAGCAAAGCAGGACGCAGGCCGTGCAGATCGTTCGCGGCGCGCACAAGCGGCTGGTTTTTCAGCTGGTCAGTGCCGACACGGATTAACGAACCTCTGCATAAGCTACTGCGCTCGGCGTGTCGCTTTCGATCGGTCGATTTTGCGTGCACGACGCTTCCCAATCGGTTTTTCGCGTTGATAAGAACCAGCGGATGCAATTGATAAGGCTATCGTCGGTGAGAAAGGCAGCGGGCGGTCCTGGCCGATGAACACGGCTGTTCCGATGCGGGCCAAGCCGGCCAACAAAGTGCTACGCACGATCGCTGTCCTGAAGTTCATTGAAACCGTAGCGGTAGCGGCTGCCGGCTTGGTGGCACTGCAGTTGCTCGACCCGGCAACGCTGGAAGACATCACCGCCTGGAGTCAGGCGCTGCCGGGGCTTGCCGAACAGCGCTTCGCCCAGCGCGTGCTCGACCAGCTCAGCGGCATCACGGCGTATCAGATCAAGGCACTGGGTGCGGGGGCTTTCGTATTCGCCGCTATTTTCCTGGCGGAAGGCATCGGCTTGTGGCTGCAGCGGCGTTGGGCGGAATGGTTGGCGGTGGTCGCAACCGCCTTGTTCATCCCGTTGGAAATACTCGAACTGTTCCGGCACGCCTCTGCTTCAAAAATGATCGCGCTGGTGGTGAACGTCCTGGTGGTCGGCTATCTGATCGCGAGGATCGTATCCGCCAAGCTTGAACGCAAAACGGGTTAGCTGAAATCAGCACAATTAACCGGACGAAAGAAAACTTCGATAGCGGTTATGATTATTTGCGAGAGAGACGGCACAGTCGCCAGTGCACAATCGCACGGCGCTCGGTTCGACCGACCCGGCCTTTTCGTTCGCGATTCATCCATAACCCGACTGCTCGATTCGGCATTACCGAGAACCCGCACCCCGCCATGGACCTGCCGCCCCCGACGCACGCGCCGCACCCGAGGCTGACGGCCTATTACGCCGACGAGCCGGGGCGCCTTGCCCGCGTGCGGCAGTGGTTCGATGCGGCGGCGGGCGACTACGACCGCATCAACCGGCTGATGAGCTTCGGCTCCGGCGCCCACTATCGCGGCGATGCGCTGCGCCGGCTGGGGGTGAAAGCGGGCGCGCGCCTGCTCGATGTCGGCAGCGGCACCGGCGTCATCGCCGGGCTGGCGCAGAAGCTGGTCGGCGACAGCGGCCTGGTGGTTGCAGTCGATCCGAGTTCCGGCATGCTCGGCCAGGCACGCGCGCGCGGCGTCAGCCACATCGTGCCTGGACGCGGTGAATCGCTGCCGTTCGCCGATGCCTCGTTCGATCTGCTGACCATGGGTTACGCGCTGCGCCACGTCGCCGACCTCGACGCCGCATTCCGCGAATACCGCCGCGTGCTGCGCCCCGGCGGCCGCGTGCTGCTGCTGGAGATCACACGGCCGCGCAGTGCTGCGGGTACGCGCGCCTTGCGCTGGTACATGCACGCGCTGGTGCCGCGCTTGGCGCGCAGCCGCGACGCCGCCGAACTGATGCGTTATTACTGGGACACGATCGAGCAATGCGTAGCGCCGGAGGTGATCCTCGCGAGCCTGCAGGCCGCTGGGTTCGCCGGTGCCAGCCGCAAGATCGCATTCTCGATTTTCAGCGAATACAGTGCGGCGCGGCCGGCGCTCAGCACACTCAGTTAGAGGCGATTCGTGACATTCCTTGCAGCGGACCAACTACCGCGGCGGCTGAACCGCAACGATGCCAAGACGCTGGCGCTGGCGGCCTTGGGTGGCGCGCTCGAGTTCTACGACTTCATCATCTTCGTATTTTTCGCGACCGTCATCGGCAAGCTGTTTTTCCCGGCCGACATGCCGGACTGGGTGCGCCAATTCCAGACCTACGGCATCTTCGCCGCCGGCTACCTGGCGCGCCCGCTCGGTGGCATCGTCATGGCGCACTTCGGCGACCGCGTCGGCAGAAAACGCATGTTCGCGCTGAGTGTTTTTCTGATGGCGCTGCCGACCTTGGCGATCGGTCTGCTGCCGACCTATGCGATGGTCGGACTGTGGGCGCCGCTGGCGCTGCTGCTGCTGCGCGTGCTGCAAGGTGCGGCCATCGGCGGCGAGATTCCCGGCGCCTGGGTTTTCGTCGCGGAACACGCGCCGGCAAACCGCACCGGACTGGCCTGCGGCACGCTGACCGCGGGGCTCACCACCGGCATCCTGCTCGGCTCGCTGGTCGCCACCGGCATCACGCGGCACTACGCGCCGGAGCAGGTTCTCGCATTCGCCTGGCGCCTGCCGTTTCTGCTGGGCGGCATCTTCGGCCTGGTCGCGGTTTATCTGCGCCGCTGGCTCGACGAAACCCCGGTGTTCGAAGAACTGCGTCGCCGCAAGGCGTTGGCGCAGGAGCTGCCGCTCAAGCTGGTGCTGAATCAGCACGCCATGGCGGTCATGCGTTCGATCTTGATCACCTGGGTGCTGACCGCCGCGATCGTCGTCGTGATTCTGATGACGCCGAGCCTGCTACAAAAATTGTATGGCGTCAGCGCGGCGCAAGCGCTGTCGGCCAACAGCATCGCCACTCTGACTCTCACCATTGGCTGCATCGCTGCCGGCACGCTGGCCGATCGTTTTGGGCCTGGACCGGTGTTCAGCATCGGCTCCGCATTGCTGTTGCTGAGCACCTACGCGCTCTATCTCGGGGTTGCCCACAACACCGCATGGCTGCTACCGCTGTATGCGCTGGCCGGATTTTTCGTCGCGATCGTCGCGATCGTTCCGCTGATCATGGTGCGCAATTTCCCGGCGGCGGTGCGTTTCTCGGGCCTGTCGTTCTCCTACAACATCGCCTATGCAATTTTTGGCGGATTTACGCCGCCGTTGGTGTCCTTGCTGACCAAGTCCGATCCGCTCGGTGCCGCACACTACGTTGCGATCATGTGCATCGTCGGAATTGCGATGGGCCTTTTTGGCGTGCGCCAGGCGTCGACTGCCCGCCACGACGGTCAACCGGGACAAGCAGCATAACGTCGGGTAATTCGAACGGGCGTTCAAAGGGTGGACCTTTCCACCGGGCGGCATGATCAACACCGCCATGGTCTTTCTATTGCGGCCCGGTCTTCCAATGCTTGTATTTAGACGTCCGGCCGATGCCTGGGTTGAAGCTGTTGCACGGATCCAGGTCGCGGTAAAACGCCTGCAAGTCGGGCTTGGCGTGGTAGAGATGACCGACGTTGTGTTCCGCCGGATATTCGGCGCCGCGCGCATCAAGCAGGTTCCACATCCGGTGCTCGAGTTCCAATGCGTCGTGGCCTTTCTTCACGATGTAGTCCTGATGGAATACGTGGCAGAGAAAATGTCCGTAGTAGAGCTTGAGCGTGATCGCCTGATCGATTTCCCGCGGCAGCGTTTCGAACCAGTGGGTCTCGTTGCGTTTCAAGGCAACGTCGAGTGCCACGACATCATGCGCATGTAGCGCGCGATAGCGAACCGCAGCGCCTGCGGCGGCGAAGCGATGCAAAAATGCCTTGCCCGCTTCCTTCGGCGTGCACTGGAAGTAGTTTCCGTTCGCAGATGGGAAGCGCTGTTGCAACAGCGCTTTCGTCTCCTCGACCGCGGCTCCGGCGGCCTTCAGCATCAGGTGGTGCTCGTACTCGTCCCGGTAGTCCTTCAATCTCTTCGGCAGGTGGTTCGGCAACAGCGAACCGAGTCCCTGCAGGATGCGATCGCTTAAATGCGCGGGCAGGAAGCCGAACCGATCGAAGCAAGCGTCGCAGCGGCTCTTCAGGGACAACAGGAAAGGCAGCCTCTTTGTTCCCAGGAAGTGAATCATCAGGAACGTATCCTTGCCGTACTTCTCCGCAACGTCGAATGCATCGCGGTGCAGGTACTCAGCGGAAATCGGCAGCGTGGTGAAGTTCGCGAGGATCTCGCGCCGCAGCGCGGTCAACTCGCCGGTATCGTTGGTGCCGATGTAGAAACTGGTCGATGCGCCTGCGGCCGGAAATGTATCGAGCCGCACCGCGAATAGAATGAGCTTGCCTGCACAACCGGATGCCTCGTGCAGCCGTTTGGGATCCGCGTTGAATCGCGCCGGTGTATCGGCATCGATCTCACGCACATGCCGAACGTAGTCGTGATCATGGCCGCGGCCCGCATCGTGCTCGATATCGGTTTCCGCATAGCTCCGGCGATCCAGGCGACCGAGTATTTCTTCCGGGCTTGCGCCCAGGCGGATACCCAGGTGATTCACCAGCCGCAGCGCGCCGCTGGCATCCAGCTGCGCGAACAAGGCCATTTCGGTAAACGCCGGCCCGCGTTGAACTAGGGCGCCGCCGGAGTTGTTGCAGACGCCGCCGAACACAGAGGCGCCGATGCAGGATGAACCAATCACCGAGTGCGGTTCGCGACCCAGCGGTTCGAGTGCGTGTTCCAACAGATCCAAGGTTGTACCGGGGAAGCAGATGACTTGTCTGCCCTGATCAATCACGTGCAGCTGGTTCATTCGAAGCGTGCTGATGATGACGACGTCGCGATCGTAATCGTCGCCATCGGGCGTCGAGCCGCCGGTCAGTCCGGTATTGGCTGCTTGCATGATAACGATCTTGTCTGCCGCGACGCAGGCCTTTAGCAACTGCCACTGCTCCAGCAAGCCGCCCGGCCGCACCACCGCCACGGCGCGTCCGCTGCCGAAGCGGAAGCCGGTTCGGAAGCGGCGCGTCGCGCCTTCATCGGTCACCACGTATCGCGCGCCGACGATGGCTTTGAGCTGCTCGACGAAGCCCAACGCGTGCTGGGGTGCGGTGGTTCGAATCCCTGGCTGCGAATCGGTTTGCATGGCCCTTATATCTGCTATCGCCGCGCGTGAAAGGTTGATGCCATCAGCCGGTGGCGCGGGCCTTTGTCAGCGTCCGTCGTGACCACGATAAACAACAGCGCGCTGGGCATCGCCGGTGTTCTCGCGTGGCGAGTATCTTTTCTGGCAGAGGCCAAATCCGCACGGGCCTGCGGAGGCACGGTGCCGATCACGAAGCTCGGTTCCGGTAAGCGGCAAGTCGCCCTTGCGGGTGGGGCGACTTGCGCGACATCCCGCTCAGGCCGCGCGCTTCACCGCGGGTTTCGAATCGAGGAAAGCCTGCCAGGCGCCCTGCACTTCCTTCCAGCCCACCACCGCGAGGGGACTGCCATCCGCGCTGATGAAGACCAGCGGTCCGAGAAACGACATGTAAAACTCGCTGTCGACCGGGAACGCAGTCTGATCGTGGCGCGCACCCGCGGACTCGTAGCCGTAGCCGGGTGCGACCGCAGTGTCGCCGCCGTTGGCCTTGCCACCGCGGACGTCCATACGGCCCTTGGTCAACAGATACTCGCCCGGGCCTTGATGCGTGTGTGCGTTGAAGGATGACCCGGCCGGGCAATCGAAGAACGCCGTCCACACGCCCATTTCGGGCGACACGTGCATCAGCTTCCAGCGAATTCCGCCTTTGGATAAGGCTTCCGGGAACGGCGCCCAATCGAGCGCATCGACCTGAACGTACTCTTCGGCAATCTGGCTTTTCATGTTTTATCTCCTCCAATGCAGCACGACCAACGCAGGCGCAGCCGTTGCCCAGCCCGCCCACGGTTCTGCCAATCTAACGTAAGCGCAGCGCAGCACCTGTCCGGCAATGCCAACGCGGCAGACTCTCCGTGCAGGCGCGCCCGGCCGCTGGCCTTCGATTGGCTGCGCGGACTACACTGAATCGGTGGTCAGGGAGCACAGCGGCAAGCGGCTCCCGCTGCGGAGGAGATCGGATATGTCAGCGGGCATCGAGTGGTCGACACAGCAATTCCGCGCTCGCGAACGAGGCGCAGCCTGGCAGCGCAAGCTGACCGAGGTTTACAGTCACTGGACTTTCGATCGTGCGCCGGCCGCAGACTTTCGCGCTAGCATGCGGCACCGCGCATTGGCCGGATTTCAGATCGCCGATTGCGTCTGCGATCCGTGCAGCGCCAAGCGGTCGCCGGCCGATATGGCAGCAGACTCGCATGCGGTGCTGGCGATCCAGCTGGTCATGGCGGGCCGTGAGCATGTCGCTTTCGGCGGTGAGGATATCGTTCTTGAGCCCGGCGACCTGCTGATCTGGGATACGACGCGTCCAATGAGCTTCCGGGTGCTGGAGCGTCTCCACAAAATCTCGGTGATGATGCCGCTGACGCGTTTGCAGAGTTGGTTGCCGCGCTCATGGCATTCGATTCGCCACAAGATCGACAACGGCTCGGCGCAGGCATCGTTACTGTCGACGTATGTGCGCTCGGTGTCGCCGGGATTCATGTCAGGCGAATTCAGCGAGCCCGAGGGTCTTACCGAGGCCGCGATGGGTCTGCTGGTCAATGCACTGAACGAACATCGCGCCGCCGATCCGACCGCCTTGCGCGACACGCAGCTACAGCAGGTCCGTGAATACATCGACGCACATCTGGACGATGCCGACCTCAGCCCGACGATGATCGCGCAAGGGATGCGCATCTCGGTGCGCTATCTGCATTGGTTGTTCAAGCCTTCCGGCACGACCGCCTTGCAGTACCTGATCCAACAGCGGCTGCTGCGCTGCCGCCGCGAGCTTGCCAATCCGCGCATGGACGGCCGCAAGATTACCGATATCGCATTTTCCTCCGGCTTCCAGAACGTGACTCATTTCGCGCGCCGCTTCAAGGCGGAGTTCGGCAGCAGCCCACAGGAATTTCGCGCGGCATTGCGCGAGCAGGCGCGCTAGCGCACCGGTCCGCGCCGGCACACCCGCTTCGCCAAACCGTCAACGTGCGCAAGCGTACAGACCGAAGATGCTTCGCAAGGGATAGTCGGCGTAGCCGTTGCGGGCAGCTTGTTGCTTGTTGCACCGCAACCACAATCACTTTTGGGATGCGGGCTCAGGGCAGGCCATATGACGATTACGCACACAGATCGATGGCCGGATACTGGACGCTTGGTGCGCGCGCTCGTTCCTTGTTGCGGTTCGTCCATCTCGCTGGACGCTCTGGTGTCGAGCTGGATGGCGCGGAATCTGTCGGATCAACTTCTGTTTGAGCAACTGAGCCCGATGCTGCGGCGCCGCGAGCTGGTCCTGATCTATGACGCTGAAGGGACCCGGGTGAGCCTCGGCGACAATCGGCTGGATCAGCAACACAGCGGGTGCAGAAACGAATGCCTGACCCATGGCGAGGTGGCGGAATTCGCCGCAGCGGTTTCGAAAGCGCGTCGCGCACAGCAGCCTGTGATTGAATTACGCTTTCGCCCAGGGCGACGCCGACTGGAACTGGTACGCGATCGCACTGAGCCGCTTGCCTGAGCATCGGAACCGACGTCTGCCGCGCGCTAGATCGCTTTCGCAGATGCAGCCAAGCGCAATCGGTTGCCGGCGCTGCTTCTCTTAAAAACCAGCGGTACGACCCACAGCAACAAAATGAATAGTGCTTGCTGTTTTTTTCGTGCTTCCCCTGTAAAGCCGGGGACATCGTGGCGCGAACGTCATTTTGCTACACGGTCTAAGAGCACTGGCGGCCATATCGATAGGCGTTGAAAAAAACGCCCATCCGCATCCATGCGGATGGGCGAGCGTCAAGTCCGTGCTGAGCTTCGGCTCGGGAGAACCTAAAGACTCGTCAGAGGGAATACCGCGCGGACCAGAGTTCTTGCCGATTCCTCAGATACGATACGAATCCGCAGCGGTGGCCTCTGTACGCCAGCGCACCCTGCCGGTGTTATCGCAAAGCCGCGGATCTCTAGAGTCACGGCGCCAATTGCGGCAGAACCGGTCGAACCTCGGAACCTGCGAACCCATCACCAACAGCCCGGAATCCACTACCCAAGAAAACGTTGGTAGCACGCCGTCGCTGCGCCGTAGCATTCGCAAGAAGCTTTTTCCAAGCCTCTGCGATCGAGCACCGTGATATCGCCGCGGCTGTAACGGATGAGTTTTTTCCTTTGCAGCGCACCCGCGGCATCGGTGATGCCGCTACGACGCACCCCCAGCATCTGGGCAAGCAGCGCGTGGGTGACGTAGAAATGGTTCGCGTGCGCACGATCCTGCGTCATCAGTAAGCAGCGTGCCAGGCGCGCTTCGACAACATGGAAGCAGGCGCAGGCCGCGGTTTGAGCAAGCTGAGCGAGCATTACGTAGATGTATCGGCCGAGGCCGCGGCGCAACACCGCGCTGTGCTCCAACTCGCTGCGGAAGCTCGCGGCCGGCATCCGCAGCGCGCTGCCGGCGCCCTGCACCAGCGCGCGCAGCGGCGAGGTATTGATCCCGAGCGCCAGCGAAACGCCCAGCATCCCTTCGTTGCCGATCAGCCGGACCTCCAGCGACGCCGTGTTCTCGAGCGCCGCGGTCATCGATATGTAGCTGCGAACCGGGAAGTAGACGTACCGGATAGGCTCTCCAGCCTCACAAAGGACGCCGCCGAGACTGAGTTCGACGGGCTCGCAACGCTTCAGCATTCTTTGCCGCGACTGTGGCGGCAATGACGCGAGCAATCGGTTGACGACCAGCCCAGAAGTTGCGACGGACATTTAAGCTTCCTGCGCCGATGAGGGGCCGCGCGCGTGCAGCGACGGATGGATAAGCGCTAGGCGATGGAGGATGTGCCGTCGCTGCCGAGGTTTCAGTGCGCTGGCGCGCACATCTCGCGGAACACCGAAGGAATTCAGCCATTTCGATCAAGCCAGTGATCGCGCAGCGGTTCTGCAATACCACCACCGCAGTTTTCAGCGTGCCGCTAACTCGCCATCACATTGGGCAGCAGGCGATCGAATTCCTGCTTGACGACGGCATAGCATTCGCAAGATTTTTTCTCGAGCCGCGGCCGATCGAGCACGACGATTTTCCCGCGGCTGTAGCTGATGAGACCGGCCGACTGCAGCTTGCCCGCCGCTTCGGTAACGCCTTCGCGGCGCACGCCCAGCATGTTGGCGATCAGTTCCTGGGTCATGACCAGTTTATTGTCGGGCAGGCGATCGAGGCTCAGCAGCAGCCAGCGGCACAATTGCTGTTCCACCGAATGATGCCGGTTGCACACCGCCGTCTGCGCCATCTGTGTTAGCAGCGCCTGCGTATACCTCAGTAACAGATGCTGCATGGCAATCGAGCGGTTGAATTCGTCCTTCAGCAACTGCCCCCTCAGGCGCAAGGCGTAGCCGCCGCTTTGTACGACGGCCCGGCTCGGCGTGGTTTCACCGCCCATGAAAAGCGAGATGCCGACGATGCCCTCATTGCCGACGACGGCAATTTCCGCCGACGAGCCGTCTTCCATCACGTACAGCAGCGAGACGATGCAATCGATCGGGAAATAAACATGTTGCAAGGCAATGCCGGACTCATACAGAACATAGCCAAGCTTCATCGGCACCAACTCAAGTTGGCGTTGGATGCGCTCGCGTTCCGCTTCCGGCAACACGGCCAACAGACGATTTTGCTGAGGAGGGGTGATGGACAACGGCTCAGGTCCTTGGACATCGTGACGTGCCGGCGCAGCGAAAATGGCAATGGGCGAAACCGCCAAGCCTGGTCCGGTCCCAGTCTTGAGCGCATCGCTTACGTGCGTTTCCGTACATAGCATTTTACCGAGCGGCAAGCGTTTATGCATGGCGCCAAGCTGCGCCCGCAGTAGGACAGTGGCGCTGATCCGAAGTTCTTTTGCGGAACTGAGTGCAGGCCAGAGGCAAGCCGGCAGTTGCGTCACCGTGGCTGCGCACTAACGGTTTCGCCAGCTCGAATCAGACCAGCGCTTGCTTCTGAACGGAGATTGTTCTTGCGTCAAATCAGCGGATCGAGATGCTGGTGAAGCGCCTTTTCGCTGAGGTGCAGGTAATCCTTGTCGAGCGTCGCGCTGATCAGCTTGCTCACGGTGTCGTTGATCGTCTTGCGCAGCAGACCCATAAGCTGCTCATATCTTTGAGGGCGCGCAGCTGCACAGAGGCAGAGGCGAGCACGCGCACACGAACGTGGACGATCCTTCCCCCCGATAACAATAATCAGCCGGCACAGCCCTGGGATCAGGTTCTTGCGGCGCTCTCGCAGTTCGAACAAGCCCCTGCGGCGCGTCGCCGCGTGCAGCACCCGCAGGGCTTATCGTGAACGGACGCTCGATCAGGCGACCGAATAGTGCTTGTCGAAAAAATCCTTGACCTGCCGGTCGGATTCTTCACGGCTGACTTGATAGCGCAGCTGAACCAAGCCGGCGAGCTTGTAGAAGTTGCCATCCACTTTCGCCAAATCCTCCGGCGGCACTTTGGTCCAGACGGTCTTGGCTTCCGCCAGCAGGGTCTTCCACTTCGCCTTGGCCGCGAGACCATCGGCGATCACCGCCGCCTTGATCTGATTGTTGGTGCGCGGCAGTTTGACCGGTGTGGACGAGGTGCCCAGAGTGGATTCCGAGGGCTTCGTATTGCTTTCGATGTTCATTGCTGTTCCTGTTTTCTTCGGCGCCTGGCAGGATTGCCAAACGCCTATGTGCGCTGCGGTCAATCCTCGCGGCCCGTCTGGATGCGCCGGCAGCGCGCATCCGAACTTGGCTCAGTATCCCCGCCGCAGGCGGGGCCGCGGTGGGTATTTACTTCGAGAATGGACCGGGCTACCCGAACTCGGTGCCGACAGCGGGCTCCACGTATACGCTTAATGTCTCACCGCGTCTGTAGCTCGGCACACGAAGCGGCGTGCTCGAATGGGCAACAAGGGCGCCCTGCGATGGTTTGCGCGAGGATCACTTAGCCGGTGTTGCGGCACGCACCGCCGAGCGCTGCCGGGCGTTGCGGTTTATTCAGGCTGTGGGGCGACACGCCGTATTCGTTCTTGAACGTGCGGCTGAAATGCGAAAGGTCGTTAAAGCCGAAGTTGAATGCGACATCGGTGACGCGTTTCATGCGGCCTTCGCTGAGCAGGCAATAGCTGGCTTCGAGGCGCTGTTTCCAGACCCAGCGCATCGGCGTGGTTCCAGTGATCGCGAACAGGCGATTGAGGGTTCTTGGAGAAATGTCGCTGGCGTGTGCGATCGATTCGACGTCCAGCCGCGAGTCGCCGATGTTGGCCCGGATGTAGTTTCGCACCCGCTCGAGCAGCGCGGTCTGCTTCGAGCACGGGCGTTCGCGACCGGACAGTTCGGTATCCAGCGTCGCCGCCACCACATCCAGTAGCGACGCGCCGATCCGCGGCGCTGCCGGCGCGTCGGCAGGAATATCCAGCGCGGCCGCTTGGCGCATGACACTCGACGCGAGCGCACCGACCGGCGAGTCGGCGCGCAGCGGCAACGCCGTCAGCCGGATCGCGTCTGGAACACGGGCCAGCAGCAGCCGGCGCGGAATCTTCAGCACGACGATGTCGGCCGCGAACTGGTACGAGTAGGTCTGCCCGGTGTCGTAAAGCACCATGACGCCGGCACGCTGCCGCACTTCGCGATCGCCCTGCTTCAGCCTGCCTTCACCTTTCAGCATCAGGCTCAGCAGAAACTCGTCGTGCGGCGTGCGCCGCAGGTGATCGGCGTTGCGCACCCAGGCATGCGCCGAGGCGGAAATCCGGCTGACGCTGGTCATGCCGAGCATGCGCGTCTGCATCTGTGCGTTGAAGGCTTGCGGGCTTCCGACTTCGCCGTCGGCCGGAAAGAAGTGCTGGTAGATGACCTCGCGCCAGGATTCGAAGCGGTCTTTCGCCTCGAAGTCCGCACTGTGGTAGACGATCGCCATCGGAAGACCTCGCGAGTGATAGCAGCACTTTGGACTATGGCGCATGGCTTGCACCGGCGCTATTCGGCATATCCCTACGCGATCTGGCAGTTCTGGCAAAGCGCGCCCGGCACGCACAGGCAAGCGCGCCGGCAGTCCCGCTCCTAACATCGAATGACCGTCGGCTTCGTGCCGTTCGAACCAGGGGACTCATGCCGAGCTTGAACCGAGTGAAGCGTTCGGCCGGCTTTCCGGCGGCGCTGTTGATTGCGTTGCTGGCGGTCACGGCGCACTGCGCGCGCGCCAGCGAAGGCGGTGGTCACAACGTTGCGGCCGGAGCGATCACCAACGGCTCGGCGTATGTGCCGCTGCCGGGTGGCAATGCATTTACCGGCTACTTCCTCTGGCTCGGCGCCGATAGCGTGCGTAATAACGCGGGGAAGTCGTCGGTTGCAGACTTCCGCCTCGACTACTACGCCCATGCCGGCCGCTTCGAGCACACCTGGGACACCAGCTGGAAAGGCCTGAATTTCACCAGCAGTTTTGTCTACCTGCTGGACTACGCCAAGCTAAAAACGGCGGGCTCGCGCGACGAGAACGTCGACCTCAGCGCGATCAACTTCGAGCCGCTGATTGTCACTGCAGCCGCCGGCAACTGGCACTTCCTCGCCGGCTCCAGCATCTGGTATCCGATCGGCGAGTACGATCCCGATCGTGCCGCGAGTGCGGCGGTGCACGCGCACTACGCATCGTTCGTCAACGAGTTCGCGGTGACCTGGGTGCCGCTGCCCTGGGTCGAGGTGTCGCTTGAGACCGACGTTACGTTCAACCTGCGCAACCGCCGCACCCAGTACCGCTCGGGCGATCTGCTCGGCACCGATCTCGGCATCACCGTGCGCCCGTTTACCGGGCTGCCGCAGCTCGGCATCGGCATCGGCGGCTTGTACCTGCATCAATTCACCGACGATCATCTCAGCGGCGCGGTCGTCCCCGCGATGCGGTTGACCAAGATCGCAGTGGGTCCGCAAGCGATCTATGCCTTCGGCCCCGCCACCGCGGTGGTGTTGAAGTGGCAGCACGAGACCCGCACCGACAACACCGCACGCGGCGAGCTGGTCTGGCTGGAATTCGCGTTGCCGCTGGGTTCCGCACACAAGGGCCGCTGACGATCCCGATTTCCTCGTACAGTATCCGCACAGCCGCCCGGCGCATTGGGCAGGCAAAACAAAAGGACATACGAGGGGAGGACGATCGTGAATAGAAAGATCGCGAATTTGCACATCGCGGCGCTGGCCAGTTTGCTCTGCGTAGGCTTGGCGGCCTGCGGAGGTTCGTCGTCACCGGGCGTCAACCCGACCACGGCCGCGGCCGACTCCACCGGCCCCGGTGCCACCGACGCCAAATCCTGTGCGGTGCCTTACGGCGACGCGCCGCGACCGCTGACGGATTCGCTCGATGGCCTGCTCGCAGTCACCAACCTCTGCATTACCGTCGGCGGCGAAACCCTCGACTACACCGATGCCGACGGTGAACCGCGCAAGGCCTGTGCGGTGATCCCGCCGGGCGCGACGACCAAGACACCGCTGCCGCTGGTGGTGTGGCTGCATCCTTCGCTGATACCGATCGATGCGATCGATCTGACCAATTTTCTCAGTGCCAAGAACAGCGCCGATCTCAGCGGCGATGCCGCGCGTCCGGGCTTCATCCTGCTGATGCCTGCGGGGCGCGATACGGAGCACTTCTATCCGTTTCCGGACAACGTCGGTCTCGGCTGGGACAACTGGTATCGCAACCTCGACCGCAGCTCAGCGCAATTGAATGTCGACGTTGAGACGATCGATCATTTCATCGACGCCGTCAAAAGCCGCGGCATCGTCGATACCGATCGCATCTACATGTCGGGCTGGTCGAACGGCGCGTCGATGGCCTTGCTGTACGCGCTCAATTCACCGCAGATCGCCGCCGCTGCGGTGTATTCCGCACCGGCGCCGTACAGCGACGTCGACGATCCCTGCGCGCAATCGCCCTTCGCCAGCGTGCAGACGCCGATCTACGACATCCACAATGCCTGCGACATCATCGGCACCTGCCAGACCGGTTCGCAGTTTCATCAGGATCTGGCGCAGCGTTATCCCAAGCTGCAGCAGCAGTTGGTGATCGTCGATGCGCTGAAGAACCCGACGCCCGATCAATCCTGCGTCGCCGCCTGCGCGTCCTCGACGATCATTCCGGGCGAAGTGTCGCTGGGCACGCTGAACCATCTGATCTGGCCGATCTCGCGCAACGATGACATGTTTACTTTCCTGCGCGAGCATCCGCTACAGAAACACTAGCAAGCGATCCGGCGTCTGGCCGCATGCTGGCCGTGGGTTCTGTGCGAGCCAGCAACTGCGAGCAATGGCGCTGCTGTCGCGGGGGTGATCGCTGTCGCGGGCGCGCTCAGAGCGTCGCATGTGGTCAGCGCCCGTTGTAAACGTAGACGTATCCAGGACCGATCGGGCGTCGGGCGTCCGCATTCGGCAACGGTACCTGAAATTCGAGCGTAGTGCGGGCGGCTACGAACAGATCCTGGCGGCCGTCGGCGTTATGGTCTGCGGCGGCGAAGCCGCCCAGGGTTCCGCCGACGATCGGACCATACGACTGCGGCGGTCCGAAGCCGCCATGGCCGTCGCCCGGCGCGACACTGATCGACTCCACCAACGTGAACAGCAGGGACAAAGTCGGTAGTGGCAAATTGCGGGTCGTGCCGATGGCGACGTCGATGCGGCCGTCGCCATTGAAGTCGCCGGCGCCGATGACGACGCTGCTTGCCGGCAGTGTCAACGGCTGCATCGGCGTAAAGCCGCCGTGCCCGTTGCCGAGCAGCACCGTGCCGATTGGGTCGCCGCTGGCGACCAGCAGATCGGCGCGGCCGTCGCCGTTGAAATCGGCGTTGATGAAAGTCATGCCATAGGCTGCGGTGAAGCCGGCGATCGGCATGGCGGCGCCGAATGTGCCGCTGCTGCTGCCGAGGTGAACCGTCAGCGTTTCGACGATATTTTGCGCATTCGGGTCGAGCCGCTGACTCGCCACCATGTCTGTTATGCCATCGCCATCGAAATCGGCAAAGTCAAAGAAGTCGCCGCAGCAGAACTGTGCCGCCGCGCTGAAGTTGCCGTGTCCGTCACCGAGATAAGTATCGACGCCGCTGAAGTTCTGCAGCAGCAGGTCGGGATTGTGGTCGCCATTGACATCGCCGGCCGCGATGCGGAAAACGTTGTGGCTGCCGAACGTCAACCGGGTCGGAAAATTGCCGCGGCCGTCGTTGAGCAGCACGACCGCGCGATAGGTATCCGCATTATTCTGTGGAGTGCCCGCGTACGCCAGATCCGGATAGCCGTCGCGATTGAAATCGGCCACTACGACACTCGACGCCTGCGCCGCATCAACGCCGCGGCCGCGGCGATTGAAGCTGCCCAGAGCATTGCCGAACCAGATTTGAATCTGATTATCGCCATTGAAGAAATCGTTCGAGACGGCGAAATCGACGCGGCCATCGCGGTCGAAGTCAGCCGTCACCACCGCTTCGACCTGCGCCCCACCGCCCAGCGTCGGCGCCGGCACGAGGTAGATCTGCGGTAAGAGACTTGCCGCATGGGCGGCGGTGATACACGACAGGCTCGTGAAGCAGGCCAGGCACAGTGCGCGAGCGTCGAACCGGCGCATTCGAATTGCGGTCATGTTTCCGTCTCCCCTGAGCGGCACGTCTGAATCGTCGCGGCGTCGAGTGCGCCGGTTCTGCGGTTTATTCTAGGCCTGTCGCCGCCGCTTGGGCGGATTTCGAGTTCCCGCTTGCAATATGCTCTGATGCAATCCAACGCAGACAACCGGCCTCTGCCAGCAAGGATTCGAGTTGCACGCGATGCCTCGGGCGGCGCAAGCCAGCGGCGCTGAATCTCGGCATGGCACTTGCCCTGGTAGCAATCAGCCCATCAATGAGAATGACGGGCGCGCAATAGAGGAGCAGAACATTGAGAACGAACTACGTGCTGATCGATTACGAGAACGTCCAGCCTGGGTTTATGCCCGTGCTCGATCAGGAGCATTTCAAGGTCATCGTCTTCGTCGGTGCCAGCCAGGCCAAGGTCAGCTTCGACGTGGCGTCGGCCTTGCAGCGCATGGGTGCGAAGGCGGACTACATCAAGATATCCGGCAACGGTTCGAACGCGCTCGACTTCCATATCGCCTTCTACATCGGGCATCTCGCCGCTGCGGATGCGGACGCCTGCTTCCACATCATTTCCAAGGACACCGGCTTCGATCCGCTGATCGCCCATCTCAAGAGCAAGAAAATCCTGGCGCATCGCTGGCGTGACGTCGGTGAGCTGCCGCAGGCAAGGGCGACCAATACGAAAACGCCAAACGAAAAGCTGGCGCTGATCCTGAGCAATCTCCGGCAGCGCGGCGCATCGAAACCGCGCACGCTGAAAACGCTGTCCAGCACCATCAACTCACTGTTCCAGAAGACGCTTGCCGAAGATGAACTCGCATCGCTGCTGAAGACGCTGCAAGCGCAGGGCATCGTCACCATCGCTGGCAGCAAGGTTTCGTATTCGCTGCCTGCTTAAGACCGTGGAACATCATTGTCGACAGCCGAGGCTTCAGCTCGGCGTCGCGCCCGCCTGACGCAGCCGCTGCTCGAACTCGCGCAACTCCTCGGCATTCAGATCGGACACCGCCCACCAGACGTCGCCTTCAGCGGTCCAGTGCAGCAGGTTGTAGCCTTCGCGTGCCTTGACGCTTGAGCCGCGATCGGTGTCCGAACCTGCCGGCCATACGAACAGGTTGATGACGTGCTGGCGATGGCGGTAGATCAGTGCGGCGACGTTGCGGTGATCGATGTAGTCGAGCCGGCCGCCGGTCAGCACAAAGCCGGCGTCGGCGAGATCGTGTACCGGCGGCGAGAAGTCGAGCTTGCCGGCGAACCAGGGTTTGACCGTGTGCTGATCGGTCGACGGCACGTCGGCCAGATGGGCGGCTTGCAGCGAGCGCACATGACCGGCGACGACTTCGTCGGCCAGCGCATCGTCGCCGCGCTGTGCGACATACAGCAGGTTGATGCCGATCGCGAGCGCCAGCGCGGCCGCGAGCGCGCCGCTCCAGCGTCGCAAGGTCGCAGTCGATCTCGGCCTGCGCGCGCGCTGCGCGACCGGGGCATCGGAGTCAGTGGCCGCCGGCAGTGCCGCGTGCAGGCGTGCGCGCAGCGCCTCGGGTGCGCGGTGATACGGCGCATGCGTGCGGATCGCGCTACGCAGAGCATTCTGCTCGCGCAACAACGCGGTGCAGTCGGCACAGCCGGCCAGATGCTGTTCCAGCGCGACCGCACGCGGCAAATCCAGTTCGCCATCGCCGTACACGGCGAGCAGCGCACGCACTTCGGTGCAGTTCATGATGTCGTGCTCATCGCTTCGAAGCAGCGGCGCAATTGCAGGCGCGCGCGGGACAGGCGCGACATCACCGTGCCGATCGGCAATCCGGTGATGCCGGCGATTTCCTTGTACGAAAGATCCTCCAGTTCGCGCAGCACCAGAATCTCGCGTTGTTCGGTCGGCAGCTGCAGCAGGGCCGCTTCCAGCTGCTGCTGGTTGCTGGCGCGCAGCAGCAGTTGTGCGGGATCGGAGACGTGCATGGCCAGCTCGGCGGGATCGCTCATGCTCTGTAGACTCGCGATCTCGTCGTCATATTCCATGGTCGCCTGCTCGGACCGGTTGCGCCGCAGCCAGCTGTAGCAAGTGTTGCGCACGATCGCGAGCAGCCAGGCGCGACCGTCGCCGCCGCGGAAGCCGTCGAAATAGCGGAACGCGCGCAGATAAGCGTCCTGCACGACATCGTCGGCATCGGCTGGATTGCGCGTCAGCCAGCGGGCCAGGTTGTAGGCCGCGTCCAGATGCGGCGCCGCCATCGCTTGGAAACGCTGCGCGGTATTCGGGTCGATCAAGAAAGCTCCGTGATTCCTTTCCGTCATACCGCTGCCAAGGCCAGTTTATTCCGCGCCGATGTGCTGCTGCGACAAAAAGTTTCTGGCGGGAATATCGGCTGCACCACAGCAGTATGCAATGACGTTCCGATTTCGGATCGACCTTGAGACTTAAGCAGATGAAAAACAACATCGATCGGCGCCAGTTCATGCGCCTCGCCGGCATGGGCGGCGTGGTGTTCGCGTCCGGCCTGAGCGGCTTCAATCCAGCGCGCGCGTTAGGCGGCACCACCGGTTCGGATGGCTCCGCTCAGGGCAGCGACTTCTTCTTCGTGCAGCTGTCCGATACGCACTGGGGCTTCAGCGGTCCGGCGATCAATCCGGATGCGCAGGGCACGCTGCGCAAGGCCATCGCCGAAGTGAATGCTTTGAGCGACCAGCCCGATTTCGTCGTCTTCACCGGCGATCTGACGCAGACCACCGACGATCCCTCGGAGCGCCGCCGCCGGCTCGCCGAGTTCAAGGAGATCGTCAAGGATCTGCGCGTGAAGACGGTGCGCTACATGCCCGGCGAGCACGACGCCGCGCTCGATCGCGGCGCCGCCTACAAGGAGTTCTTCGGGCAGACGCACTACACCTTCGACTACGAGGGCGTGCACTTCATCGTGCTGGATAACGTCTCCGATCCCGCTGCCGCGCTCGGCGACGAGCAACTCACCTGGCTGGCGCAGGATCTGTCGCAGCAGGATCGGCTGCAGCGCATCGTCGTCTTCACCCATCGCCCGCTATTCGACCTGGCGCCGACTTGGGATTGGGCGACGCGCGATGGCGCGCGCGCGATCGATCTGCTGATGCCGTTTCCGCACGTCACCGTGTTCTACGGCCACATTCATCAGGAACATCACCATCTCACCGGTCATATCGCGCATCACGCCGCGAAAGGCCTGATGTTTGCGCTGCCGGCACCGCTGTCGGTGCCGAAGAAGGCGCCGCTGCCCTGGGACGCGGCGGCGCCCTACAAAGGTCTCGGCTTCCGCGAGATCGAGCAGGACGGACACAGCAATCCGATCACCGAGTTGCCGATCAGCGCAACGCGGACGGCGCTGCTCTGATGCGGCGCGCGAAACTGATCGGCGCCACGCTGCTGGCGATCGCTGCCGGTGGCGTCGGCTACGCCGTGGCCTGGGCCGAAGCCGAACCGGCGCATCCGCTGAAAGTCATCAAGGTCTCGGCCAAGCGTTTCGTCTTCACCCCGAATACGCTGACGCTGAAAAAAGGCGAGACGGTGGACATCGAGCTGAGCAGCGAGGACGTGCCGATGGGCTTCAATGTGCCGGACCTGGCGAGCCGCGCGGATGTGCTGCCCGGCACCACCACGCACCTGCGTCTGACACCGCAGAAAGTCGGCACTTTGGTTTTTCTGTGCGACATCTTCTGCGGCTCAGGGCATGAAGACATGAGCGGCGTGATCACGGTGGTCGAGTAAGCCGGTCGGACGCTGCGCCGGCCTCGACCTTAGGCCGGCGCAGCGGGTCGTCGTCATAGCCAGGCGCGCACTGGATAGTCCATGAGGATGATGCCAGGCGGTGCCATGCTGGCTACCTTTATCCATAGCAGTACATAAATCATGGATGGGGAGAGCTTATGAGCATTCGTGCCGGCAAGGTCGTCGTCCGTTCGCTGGGCCTGTTGATTCCGATCGCCGCATTTTCTGCAACTGCAGACGGACCCGCAGCCGATACTCCGAGCACGACCCAAGCCGCCGCACCGGACGCTGCAGTGCCAGCCGATGCCGCCGCCACGCCGATCAAGCACGCAGCAGCGGTGCAGACCGAAACGCTCGGCCCCATCACCGTCACTGCGCAGAAGCGCGCGCAGAACCTGCAGGACGTGCCGATCGCGATCACCGCGATCAATGCCGCTCAGCTCAACAGCCGCGGTATCGACAACATCGCCGATCTGAGCAACATCGTGCCGGGCCTGCAGACCAGCCGCTCGCCGGCGGACGACACCATCTCGCAGATCTCGATTCGCGGCAGTACCGAAATCAACCCGGCGATCTATTGGGATCCGGCGGTCGGCGTCTATCTGGATGGCGTCTACATCGGCAAATCGCAGGGCTCGATCTTCGACGTGGTCGATCTCGACCGCGTCGAAGTGCTGCGCGGTCCGCAGGGCACTTTGTACGGCCGCAACACCATCGGCGGCGCGATCAACCTGATCAGCCGCAAGCCAACCGGTGTGTTCGACGGCGAGGCCAGCATCGACATCGGCAACTACAACGAGCGGGTCGAAAAAATCTCGCTCGATCTGCCCCGCTTCGGCATCGCCAGCGTGTCACTCGCCGCGCGCAACGAGCAGCGCGACGGCTGGGTCACGACGACACCCGACAGTTCAACCAACGATCTCAACGATCACAACAACACCGGGCTGCGTCTCGCAGTCGATCTGGCGTTCGCGCCGAATTTCGACGTCGACTATCGCTTCGATCATTCCAATATCAACCAGAACGGTTCTTTCGGGCAGCTCTATCGCAGCGTGCTGCCGGGCACCGCGGCCTACGTGTCGCAGCAACGGCAGAGCGTCGCCGACATCAACGCGCCTTCGTACGAGCACTCGCGCGTGCAGGGCCATTCGCTGACCGCGACCTGGAACCTCGGCGCCAGCGACACCTTGAAGTCGATCAGCGCCTACCGCCATCTGCGGCTGGACGATTCCGGCGACTACGACGGCTCGCCCCTGCCAATCGCCGAGACGCAGCGCTTCACGCACTACCATCAGGTCTCGCAGGAACTGCAATGGGTCGGGCACACGGCACGCTGGAACTACGTCGGCGGCCTGTACTACTTTGGCGACGACGGCCGCACCAACAATCCGCAGAGCTACTTCGGCGGCAATGCCAATGCCGCCAATGGCGGCGTCGACTTCGACTCGCAGTACGGCACCAAGACCCAGGCCGGTGCGGCTTACGGGCAGGTCGATTATCGGCCGATCGATCCGCTGACGCTGACTGCGGGCCTGCGTTATACCCAGGAGAAGAAGTCGCTCGACCGCGTCTTCGGCATCGTCGGCATCCCGCCGCTGATTCCGGCGGGCACGCAGGCGCACAAGACTTTCGAGGCGAGCACGCCGACGGCGTCGATCAGCTACAAGCTCAACGACAATTTGAACACCTACCTGCGTTACGCCGCCGGCTTCAAGAGCGGCGGTTTCAACGGCGAGTTCAGCGATCTGTCGGTGTCCTCGGCCGACAACATCCAGGAAACGCAGACGCCGTTCAAACCGGAGAAGCAGAAGTCGCTGGAACTCGGTGCCAAATCGACCTTCCTGAATAATCGCGCACAGCTGAACCTCGCGGTGTTCCAGAACAAGAACACCGATCTGCAGGAGTCGATCTTCCAGGCCACCGGTGCGGCGGCGTCGGTGATCCGCAATGCCGGCAAGTCGACCGTGCGCGGCGCCGAGCTGGAAGCGGTGTGGGTGCCGGTCAACGGCACGCGCTTGCAGCTGAACTACACCTATCTCGATCCGAAGTACGACGACTTCAAGGATGCCGGCATCGAGGTCGCCGACAATCGCGCCTACGTGCATACGCCGCGTAACGTCGTCAACGCGCTGGTCGACAGCCGGCTGCTGCGCACCCGCTGGGGTGCGGTGCGTGGCCTGATCGATTACTCCTACACGACTTCGTACTATCTGTATCCGTATCAGCTGGCGAGCAGCGGTGCAGATTTCGACCCGACCAAGCCGGTGGCCGGCGACACCAAGGTAAAAGCCTACGGCCTGCTTAATCTGAGGCTGTCGCTGACGCAGGTGCCGCTCGGCAGTTCCGCATCCGGTGAAGTGGCAATCTGGGCGCGCAACCTCGCCAACGAAGACGTGCCGGTCAACTTCATCGACTTCGGTCCGAGTTTCGGCAATCTGACCGACGCCTATTTCATCGAGCCGCGCACCTTCGGCATCACCGGCATCGTGCGCTGGTGATGCACGAACGCACGCGTCGCGACCGCAGCAGCGGCATCGCGTTCACGTCCTTAAGCCGAGGCGCTGTGCAGCAAGCGCAGCGCCGAAGCCTGCGCGCTACTTCGGCGCTGTCGCGGCCACCGGCTTGAACGACCAGCTCAGCGTCACTTTCAGAGTGCCGTCGAAATCGCCGAGCACGGTGCGGTCGCCGTCGAGCGGTGTGGTGACGCGCAGGTTTTCGGTCGCGCTGCCGGCGGCTTGCGTCTGCCGCAGCTTCGCTGTGGTCCAGTCCAGCACTTCGGCGGGCACCGGCAGATTGTCGTCGCTGCTGGCGCTGTTGCCGTCGAGCGTGCGCCGCGTGGTGCCGCGTGGCGAAGGGATGTAGGTGTTCTCGACGAACATGGTGCCGCGCTTGGCGTCGAGCGTGATCGTGTAACGCTGGCACAGCGCCTTCTGCTCGATCGGACTGCCGTTGCTGTCGGCGCTGCGATCGAGCGCGAACGGCCGCAGGTTCTTGCGATCGCGATCGAAGGCGCGCATGCCGGCGATGTGCGTGGTGTTGGTGATGTGAAGCCGGTTCGGGCAGCCGCCATAGCCGAAGAAATAGAAGAAGCCGCTGCCGTCCGGGTTGACCGGCGGCACCAGAAATTCTTCTAGTACCTGCGGTGAATTGTTCTGCAGCGCGGTCAGCGCCGCGAAACGTTCTGCGGTCTCGGTGTCGCAATCGCCATCGTCGTTGCAGACCAGGCCGCGTTCCTGCATGCGGTCGGTGAATTTCTTGACGTCTTCGGCCGAGCCCGGCAACTTGCCGCCGTTCTCCTGCTTCAGTCTGAGCAGGCCTTGACGCGTCAGATAGTCCTGCTTGATCTCGAGTCGATGCGGCGTGTCGAGATCGAGCAGGTTGTCGGCGTAGCGGATGCCGTCGGAACGCAGCCGCGTGCTCATTTCGTACTCCTGCGCCGTGGTGCCTTTCGAATACTGCAGAAGATTGCGCCAGCTCTGCTCCGCGCTGAGCGAAATCTTCAGTTCGAATTGCCGGTCGATGCTGGCCGCGTGTGCGCGATGTGCGGTTAGTGCGAGGAGTACGGCAAGGCCGCATGCGCCGGTCTGCTGGCGTGGATTGCGCATCGCTGCGCGCGCTGCTGTCGTCGCTGCATCAGCCCTGCGTGTGGCGCGGAAAGGTCTCATTGCCATGCTCCTGTCCGAACTGCACGCCCGGTCAATTCAGTGCAGGCATCCGCCGCTTCACGGCGGTGTCGCCTGGATACTGAGCGCGACGCGAAAGCCGAGACCATCGCTGGATGCATCGGCCAGGTCGGCGTCGCGGCTCGACACCCGCATCGAGCGTGGATTATTGCCCCAGCCGCCGCCGCGATTGACGCGCTTGCGGCATTCGCCTTCGCTGATCCAGGCGGCGCCGGTCGACGGCGCGCCGCTGTAGTCCGGATGCCAGCAGTCCTCGACCCATTCCCAGACATTGCCGATCATGTCGTACAGCCCCCACTTGTTCGGCGGGAAGCTGCCGACCGGCGCGGTCGCGGCGTAGCCGTCGTTGCAACTCACGTTCCAGTTCCAGTTTGGATTCGCGCGGCGGCCGGCAAGGTCGAAAGTATTCGCATTGGCGCAGGCATCTATTTCGAGATTGCCCCAGGTGTACTGCTCGGATGAACCGGCGCGCGCCGCGTATTCCCACTCGGCCTCGCTCGGCAGCCGATACGGCCGGCCGGTATGCGCCGCCAGCCACTGTACGTAGGCCTCGGCCAGACGCCAGTTGACGCCGCTGACCGGATGCCGCGCGCGCGTCGGATCGCCCGCCGAGGGTGCGGCAGTGCAGCCGCCCGCCGCCACGCAGGCCAGCCATTCCTCGTTGGTGATTTCGTAGCGGCCGATCGCGAATGCGGCGATCTGCACCGTGTGCGCCGGCTGTTCATAAGGCAGGCCGTTGCCGAGCGCGTCGCCCATGCGGAAGCTGCCGCCGCGCAGTGCCACCATCTCGGGCGCATCGGCGCAATGGCGGAAGTAGGTCACGCCGTTCGGTGCAGTCGTGCGACTGCTGCTGCACGCGGCGATTGCGGGCGCAGGTGCCGGCACGACGACCGGCGGCGACTTGCTCGCAGCTGCGGCAACGCCGGCAAACAGCAGTCCGCAACCCATCCAGCCCAACGCAGATTTCATCGCGCTCCTCACGAGACTTCGCACCGATGGCAGAGTTGCAGTTTAACTTGCGATGATTGATGCGCCGCACGATTGCGCTCTTCTTGAGGGTTTGTCCCTATGCGCGATCGGCGCGGCTCCGACCGCGCGCCGCGATCTGACGCGCGCGCAAAGCCTGCTTCAGCGTTTCAGGATTTCGTTTTGGCCTTGTTCGTTTTACTGGCGCCGCGGCCGGGGTTCGTCGTATTGCGCTCGCTCGCGAGGTGTTTGCCGCCGAGTCCGCGCAGCAGCAGCGCGAACAAGGCATCGAAGCGCGCATCGGCATTCGGATCGGACCATTCGGCGGCGTGCACCGGATTGTGGAAGCGCATCGTTCCGTCGAGCAGCGCGCGCCCGGCTTCATGCGCATCGGCGACGTCGAACTCGCCGCTGGCAACGCCGTCCGCAACGATGCTTGCGAGCATCTCGACCATGTCGTCGAGATGCGCGAGTACGACTTCGCGTGCTTCGGTCGCCAGCGCGAGATAGTTCGCGAACAGTTCGGCGTCGTCGCGCAAACGTCCGCGCTTGGCCGCGATCAGCGTGTCGAACCAGCGGCGCAGACGCAAAGCGGCCGGTGCGTCCTCGTCGACGATCGCCGTCAGCGGCGGCAGCATGCGCGCGAGCCAGCGTTCGGCGACGGCGTCGCGCAGTGCGGCCTTGCTGGCGAAATGACGATAGACCGCACCGTGGCTGACGCCGAGCGCACGCGCGACGTCGACCACGTTGGCCTTGGCCGGGCCGTGACGACGCAGCACTTCCTCGGTGGCTTCGAGGATGCGTTGCGGCGTCAGCGCGAGATCGTTCATCGGCGCCATTCTACGTTGCCAGTAGTGGTGCCAGCGCAGTTTGCAGCGTCGTCGTCGTGGTCACCGTTTCGGTGTGCGCGGCGTGTTCGAACGTGATCCAGCCGGAATTGAAGCCGTCCAGCATTTCGATGCGTGCACCGGTCTGCTGCGTCGGCATGCCCTGCTGGACGAACAGGTCCTGCCAGGTTTCGCGCGGTACCACCGTCGCGGTCACGGAACGATCCAGGCCCTGCGCCAGCGCGGCGGCAAGATCGTTCGGCGAGCAGGCCTGCGGTCCCGACAGTTCGAGAACGCGGCGTCCGCTCCAGCGCTGCTGCAGTGTGCGTGCGGCAACCGCGCCGATGTCGTCGGTTGCGATCATCGGGATCGCGCGGTCGAGCGGCGTCAGAAAACTCGGGATCTCGCCATGCTCGCGCGCCGGTGCGATGTCCCACTGCGTGTTCTCCATGAACCATGCGGCACGCAGGAGTGCGCTGGCGATCGGCAGACTGCCCAGCGCCTGCTCCAGCAGATGTGATTGCGTGATCAGTCCGAGCCCGCGTGGGCGATGCGCGCCGACCGACGACAGCGCGACAAAGCGCGGCGGTGCGGCGGCGGCGAGCGCATCGTGCAGCACGCTCAGTTGTGCGCGCGCTTCGGGAAAGTCGGGCAACGGCGCGAAGTTCGGCGGCAGCATCACGAACACGCCTTCGACGCCACTGAAGGCAGCGATCAAGGTCGCGCGATCATGCCAGTCGGCGATGGCTACTTCGGCGCCCTGCGCTGCCCATTCCGCAGCTTTGCGATCGTCGCGCAGAATCGCGCGCACGCGCTGGCCGTTGGCTAGGAGTGTGCGAGCAGTAGCGCCGCCGACCTTTCCGGTAATACCCAGGATTGCGTACATATCGAGTTCCTTTTATTGAAGTGCCGAAGATTCATTTGGCGATGAAATGACGGAGCGAGTGATTCAGACCGAAGTGCTGCGTTCGCTGTCGAGCGTGGCCATCTGCGCATCGGCGTAGCGATTGCCGGCGGCAGCGTCTTTCGGCACGGCGCGCTCGATCGCGGCGAGATCCGCCGCATCGAGTTGCACGTCGGGCGCACCCAGCGCTTCGTCGAGGCGTACGCGCGTGCGCGCACCGACCAGCGGCACGATGTCCGCGCCTTGTGCGGCGACCCAGGCGATCGCCACCTGCGCGACGCCGACCTGTTTCGCTTGCGCGATCTGTTTTAGCGCTTCGACCAGCTTCAGGTTGTGCGCGAGGTTGTCGCCGATGAAGCGTGGGCTGTGGCCGCGGAAATCGTTGTTGGCGAGATTGCGTGCCTGCGACCAATGGCCGCTGATGAGTCCGCGCGATAGCACGCCGTAAGCGGTGATGCCGATGCCGAGTTCGCGGCACACCGGCAGGATTTCTGCTTCGATGCTGCGCGAAATCAGCGAATACTCGATCTGCAGATCGACGATCGGATGCACCGCGTGTGCGCGGCGGATCGTCTCCGCGCCAACTTCGGACAAGCCAATGTGGCGCACGTAGCCGGCCTTCACCAGATCGGCGATCGCACCGATGCTGTCTTCGATCGGCACGTTCGGATCGAGCCGCGCCGGACGATAGATGTCGATGTAGTCGGTGCCGAGGCGCTGCAGCGAATACGCCAGGAAATTCTTGATCGCCGCCGGCCGCGCATCCATGCCGACGAAGTTGCCGGCGGGATCGCGCAGCGCGCCGAACTTCACGCTCAGCAACACGCTTTCGCGTGCGCGGCCCTGCAGCGCTTCGCGCACCAGCAGTTCGTTGTGGCCGGCGCCGTAGAAGTCGCCGGTATCGAGCAGGTTGATGCCGGCGTCGAGCGCGGCGTGAACCGTGGCGATGCTTTCCGTGCGATCGGACGGTCCATACATGCCGGACATGCCCATGCAGCCGAGACCGAGTGCGGATACCTGCGGGCCCGCAGAGCCGAGGGGAAGTAGTTTCATAGGAAGTTCTCCGTTGACGAGGAAAGTGAATCAGGCCTGCTTAACGCCGAGGCATTTTCATATATGTAGTAACAGATGTCAATATCTGTCACTACATAACGATCAGATCCAGCCTGCGGCGCATCGACGGATTCCGCACAAGTGAATGATTTATAAGACAAGATGTGAATATCTTCGAATATCCGCCATCGCTTTCGGCCGCACGCCCAACTTAGCGCTTGACGTGTTTCTTCGATGTATATATCTTAAGATACGTTGTATGACATATCTGGAGATATAAATGAGACACCGATTAGAGAAACTGTTGCAACACGGCGACCACCATTTCATCGGCCGTCATCATCACCACGGCGCGCGCGGCTTTGGCCGTTTCGGCGGCGGCTTCATGGACGACGGCGGTGCCGGCGGCATGCGCATGGGCCGCAAACTGGGTTCGGGCGATCTGCAATTGCTGGTGCTGGCGCTGCTCGCCGAGAAGCCGCGGCATGGCTACGAAATCATCAAGGCACTCGAAGAAAAGTCGAAAGGCTTCTACGCACCGAGCCCCGGCATGGTCTATCCGGCGCTGACCTACCTCGAAGAAATCGGCTACGCCACGATCGAGGCCGACGGCGCGCGCAAGCGCTACCACATCACCGCCGAGGGCCAGACGCAGCTCGACGACAACCGCAAGCTGATCGACTCGATGTTCGAACAGCTCGCGCGCGTCGGCGAGAAAATGGATCGCGTGCGGCGCGCGTTTTCCGGCGACGATAACGCCGATGCGGCAGCCGAAGAATTCGATTCGAGTCGCGGCGCTTCACGCGAAGTGCTGCATGCGCGCCGCGAACTGAAGAACGCACTGCACGAAGTCGGCGACGACTCGCCGCAGGAGCAGCGCCGCATCGCCGAGATTCTGCAGCACGCTGCAGACGCAATCCGCAGCAAGCGCGGCCGTCGTTCCTAAAGGAGGTTTCGCATGAGCACGACGTCGGAGGCAAAAGCCAGCGGCAGAAACATCGACAAGACCCGTCGTGCACGCGCCCATCCCGATCGGCCCGGCGCGGATTGCCAGGCGGCACCCGCCAGCTGGCAGCCGGTGGTCGATCACGCACGCTGCGAAGGCAAGCGCGACTGCGTCGAAGTCTGTCCGTTCGACGTGTTCGAAGTGCGCAAGATCGATCATCGCGACTACACCGCGCTGCCATTCCTCGCGCGCATGAAAGTGCGCGCACATGGGCAGATGACGGCGTACACACCGAACGCAGATGCCTGTCAGGCCTGCGGTTTATGCGTGGTGGCCTGTCCGGAGCATGCGATCAAGCTGGTGCGCGGTTAGGCGTTAGGTCTTTGGTGTATGGCTGTTCTCAAAGAAGTGCTTCAGACCATACATGCGCTTTGCCAACATCGGGAAAAGAACTAAGTATTGGTACGCAGAATCGCGATCCACACTTTGGTTGGTAGGGTGCCCGACCTCGTTTCGCGCCAGCCTTATAAGCTCTAGTGCCGAGTTGATATTCAGATCGAGATTCTGTTGGAGAGCAGGTGGCAGGTGCCCTTTGCTTGCCGACAGTTTCTTCTGGAACTCAGTGAATTTGTGTATGTATGCTCTTGTCGGTTGGTCAAGAAGCCCGTCTAGCGAATGGCCCGCATTGCCTCCTAACCAGTTCGCGAAGGCGCCCGCCACATCGTAAAAGCAGGCTTCAGTAGCAACTCCGACCATCATTGTTGAAGCGAGAAAGCACTCTGCAGAGAATGATGTAAGCGATTCTTCCAGATACAGCCTAGCGGTGCCGGAAAAGCCAAGGATGGTGCTGTCAATCTGTGAAAGGTAGGCCGTAACGTTGTCCGGAGTTAGCTTTGTTCGATCGGCGGCGCTACGCCCCTTCTCCGTAAAGTAGACTGGCCAATTCTCAGGAGACTGTTGGTCCATATCCAAGTAAAGCATCCGCTTGGAGATTAGCGACCAGAGCGCTTGCTTAACGTCACCTTTGCTGCTTTTCCAGCGAACGCCATAGCCAGCTGCTCCCGTCACTGCGTGCATTAGGATGGCTATCCTAGTGTCGCTGTTATTCGGTTTTGAGAGCCAATCGAGAATCTCAGCTTCTGCCTCCTCTATTTGTACTGCCATAGGTTTTCGACCTAATGAGTTAAGCAGGCGCTGCGGTGGCAACCGCTAACTCCGGCCGATTGCGAATCCCAAATGGAATATGCGCGCACGGCACGCCGGTGCTCGCAGCATCGAGATGCCGCCGCTGATCGTCGAAGAACAGATGCGGCCGGAACACTTCGAGAATCGGCTTCTTCTCGCGGCCGCCGAGGAAGAAGGTTTCGTCGGCGCGGATGCCCCATTGCCTGAGCGTCAGTACGCAGCGCCGGTGCGCCGGCGCATCGCGTGCGGTGATGATCGCGGTGCGCAGCCGCGGCCGGTAGCTGGCGTCGGCCTTGCGCAGTCCGCGTTCGATTTCCTGAATCGTCGCGAGGCGGTCGATGAACATTTTCAGCGGGCCTGGATTCATCACGGTGGACGCATGCTCGCGTTCGTGTTGCTGGAACGCCGGCAGTCCCTGCGTCTTGTAGACCGATTCGGCCTCATCGTCGGCAATCACGCCGTCGAAGTCGAAGGCGATGCGCAGTTCGTGATCCGGCGTGTCGTCGGCAGCAAGCGGCGTTGGCAGCACCAGGCCGGCGGGATAGCCTTCGGCGATGGCTTCGTTGACGTCGTCGGCGTTCATCGACAGGAACAGCGCGGCGTCGAACGGTTTCAGGTAGCGATACGGCGAGGAACCGGACAGAAATGCGGCGCGCGTGATCGGCAGGCCGTGATGTTCGATCGAATTGAACGCGCGCAGGCCGGTATCCGGATCGTTGCGCGACAGCAGCACGACTTCGACCAAGGGGCTACCGCTGCGGATGCCATTCAGTTGCAGCAGTCGCTTGACGAACGGATACGCCGGACCCGGTTCCAGCGGCCGTTCTTCGTTCTGCCGCTGGTGTTCGCGATAGGCTTCGATGCCCTGGGTCTGCCAGATCTGGTTGGCGGCGTCGAGTTCGAACACCGCGCGCGACGAAATCGCGATCGTCAGCGCGGCTTGCGTGCCGCCATCGGTCGCGTTCGCGCGTGCGGCAGGTTCCGCGGGCGTCTCGCTGGTTCCGTCATCCATGCGTTTTGCGCTGCAGGCTTAAGCCGCTCAGCGCCGCGAATTGATCTTCGCCAGCAGCCGCAGCATTTCCATGTAGAGCCAGATCAGCGTCACCATCATCGCCCAGGCCGAATACCAGGCCAGCGCTTTCGGTGCGCGCTGCTGCACCAGCGTATCGGCCTGCAGGTAGTCGGCGATCAGGTTCATCGAGGCGAGGCCCACCATCAGCAGCGAGAAACCGATCCCGAGCATGCCGTTGCCGCGGGTCAGTGCCGACAGCGGACTCGACGGCAGCAGCCACATCATCAGCAGGTCGGCGGCGTACAGCAGAAATGCGGACAGCGTCGCCACCATCACGATCTTCATGAAGCGCGGCCCCGGCTTGATCAGGCCGCCGGCATAGGCACCCCAAGTGACGCCAGCGACCAGCAGGGTCGCCAGCAGCGCCTGCGTGCCGATGCCGTGGTAGCGCGTGTCGAACTGCAGCGTCAGCAGGCCGAGCGCGACGCCTTCGAGCGTGACGGCCGGTGTCGCCAGCCATTGCGCCATCAGCGGTTTGAAGGCGATCACCAGGCCGAGCGCAATGTAGGCGACGGCCGAGCCGATCAGCACCATGCCGGTCTGTTGTGGCGCGATCAAGCCATTCTGCGCGCCGAGCCAGCCGAACGCTACACCGCCCAGGCAGGCGAGCAGCAGGAATGCGGTGCGCATGACGATGTCGTTGCGCGTGATCGCATCGCCCGCCGGAATCGCAGCGCCATTCTTGCGCAGCGCTTTCCAGGCCGGATTGCTGCTGTCGGGTGAGGGATTATTGAATGCCATTGCAGATGCCTCTCGGATGCAGCAGCACAACTGCGCTGCGTGGAGATCGAGCTTACTCCGCGGACGCCACGCGGTGAAGGCTGCCGTTGCTTATCCGGCAGTCGCGGTGGGCAGCTTAAAACAGCAGTTGCGCGGTCACGCCTTGCGCGCGCCGCGGCGATGGGCGAAATTAAAATAACAGCCGTGCGCGGATTCGCCGCGCCGCTGTTCGACCGAGGCACTGCGATGAAATACGCAATCTGGATCGTCGTCGTGCTGGCGCTGGCGGCCGGCGGCTACTACTGGTGGCGCCAGCAGCATCCGCCTGCACCGGCCGCGGTCGAAGTGCCGTCGTCACCGGCCGCCGCCGGCGAAGCCGCAATCCAGCATCCGATTGAACAGGCGCAGACCGAGACGCCACCGGCCAGCACGCCGACACCTTTGCCCGCGCTCGGCGACAGCGATAGCGCCGCGCAGGATGCCTTGAAGGATTTGTTCGGCGCGAAGGCGCTGCTGCTGTTCTATCTGAACGATGTCATCCGCCGCATCGTCGCCACCGTCGACAATCTGCCGCGCGACAAGGTCGCGCTGCGGCTGATGCCGCTGAAGCCGGTGCCGGGCAGGCTGGTCGTCGGCAGCTTTGTGGACGGCATGGCGCTGGCCGACGAAAACGCCTTGCGCTATGCCGCCTATGTGCAGCTGGTCGATGCCCTGAGCGCGCCGAAGCTGGTCGCGGTTTACGTGCACTTCTATCCGCTGTTCCAGCAGGCTTACCAGGATCTCGGGTATCCGAAGGGCTATTTCAACGATCGGTTGGTGCTGGCGATCGACAACCTGCTGGCGACGCCGGAGCTTGCGCAGCCGATCCGGCTGCAGCAGCCCAGCGTGCTGTACCAGTTCGCCGATCCGGATCTGGAAGCGCGCTCGGCCGGTCAGAAGATGCTGCTGCGCATGGGCCGCGACAACGCCGCGATCGTCAAGCGGAAACTGCGCGAGATTCGCCACGCGCTGGTTGCGGACGCGCCGCAGCCGGCCGACGGTCACTAGGCTTGATCGGCGTGGCGAAGTGCAGTTGGCGGTTCGCTCGCGCACTTCTCTAGCATCGTTAAACTAAGCATCGGTGAGTCAACGACGACTTGCAGCACCCCCGCAAACGGTGGATGCGTCGGCAGCGGCTGTGGCTGACAATCATCCCCAGCGTCTATCCCGTATCCAGCACTTCTTAGCGCATGACTGAAACTGCGACAGTACCTACTTACGTCGTCATCGGTGGCGGTCAGGCCGGTGGTGAAACCGCCATCGAACTGCGCAAGCTCGGCTTCGCCGGCCGCATCGTCATCATCGGCGAGGAAACCGCGCTGCCGTATCGACGGCCGCCGCTGTCGAAAGCCTATCTGGCCGGCGGCGTCGCCGAAGACACGCTCTACGTGATGCAGCGGGCCGGGCTCGAAAAAGCCGCCATCGAGTTTCGCGGTGGTGTGCGCGTCGAGCAGATCGATCGCGAAGCCAAGCAGCTGAAACTGTCCGATGGCAGTCTGCTCGCCTACGACAAACTGGCGCTGACCACCGGTGGCCGTGCGCGTGAACTGAAGATTCCAGGTGCGGATCGGCCCAACGTGCTGGCACTGCGCACGATCGCCGACGTCGAGCGCATCCGCGCGCGCGCGCAGGCCGGTCAGCGCGCGGTGATCATCGGTGGCGGCTTCATCGGTCTCGAAGTCGCCGCCACGCTGATCAAGCTCGGCTTGAAAGTCACCGTACTAGAAGGTCTGCCGCGCGTGTTGGCGCGGGTGACGGTGCCGGAGATTTCCGCATTCTTCGAGCGCGTGCATCGCGAAGCCGGTGTCGATCTGCGCACCGGCGTGCAGATCGTCTCGTTCGAATACGAGCCGCACGCGAATGCTGCCGTCACCCACATCCACTTGAGCGATCACTCGCGCGTCGAAGCCGATTTCATCGTCGTCGGCATCGGCGTGATTCCCAATACCGAGCTGGCCGAAGGCGCGGGTCTGGTGGTCGACAACGGCATCGTCGTCGACGACTGCACGCGCACCTCCGATCCGGACATCGTCGCCGCCGGCGATTGCAGCAATCATCCGAATGAATTCCTGGGCCGCCGCGTGCGCCTGGAATCCGTGCAGAACGCGATGGAGCAGGCGCGTGCCGCCGCGCGCACGCTGATCGGCAAACCGCAACCGTACAAGATGGTGCCGTGGTTCTGGTCGGATCAGTACGATCTGAAACTGCAGATGGTCGGCATCTCGACCGGCTTCGATCAACTGGTCATCCGCGGCGATCTCGGCGCGCGCGCGTTCGCCGCGTTCTATCTGCATGAAGGTCATATGATCGCGGCCGACACCGTCAGCCGGCCGCTCGATTTCATGCTGGCGAAGAAGCTGGTCGCCGCGCGCATGCGCGTCGATGCGGCACAACTGGCGGACGAAGCGGTGCCGCTGAAGTCGCTGCTGCCGGCGGCCTAAGGCGCGATGTCGCCGAGATGCAGTTGGCCGCAGGCCGCGAGCAACTGGTAGCCGGCGACCGCGCGGTCGTGCTTGCTGCCGGCGAGATTGACCTGCGCCGATAGCAGATCGCGCTCGGCGTCGAGCAGGTCGAGCGTAGTGCGCGTGCCGACCTGCAATTCCTTTTGCACCGAATCGAGCGCCGACGCGCTGGCGTCGGCATCGGCCTGATACGCAGCGATGATTTCGGCGGCGGCGTCCGAATTGGCCCAGGCCTGCGTGATCGACTGGATCGCGGCATGGCGCGCATCGTCGACCTGCGCATCGGCCTGCGCCGCAGCGGCGCGCGCGGCAGCAAGCCGCGCGGCATTGGCGCCGCCGGCGTAGATCGGCAGCGTCGCCTTCAACTGCACCGACCAGTAGTCGTAGCGATCCAGCGCGAACTGGCTGTCGTCCTGCGTGCTGGCCGAGCCGTCGATCGAAACCTTCGGCAGAAAGGCCGCGCGCGCCGCAGCGATCTGGGCGTGTGCGGATTTGCGCTGGGCGTCGGCGGCGAGTACAGACGGCGTCAACCCGGCCGCGCTCAAGGCTTGATCGAGCGAGGCCGGCGTCAGCGGAATCGGCCAGTCGCTGCTGAGGTTCTGCGGCTCGGTGCCGATCGCGCGTACGAACGCGGCGGCGCTGACGCGCGCCGCGGCACTCGCACGTTTCAACGAAGCCTCGGCTTCGGCGCGCCGCGCATTCGCCTGCGACACATCGGTCCGCGTGGCCTCGCCGGCTTCGAAGCGCTTGTTGGTATCGTCCAGCGCCTGCTGCAGCGTCAGCACGTTCTTCTGGTTCAACTCGACCACGGTGCGCTCGCGCATGACGTCGAGATAGGCGGTCGCGGCGGTCAGCAGCAATTGCTGGCGGGTGGCGACTTCATCCTGCTGGCTGCCTTCGAGGCGGCCGCGCGAATCCGCCATCTGTGCGCCGGTGAGTCCGCCGCTGTAGAGCGGCTGGCTGGCCTTGACCGAAGCCGAGTAGGGATTCATCAGACCGGGCACGGGAATGCCCGCCGGGAAATCGCCGCCCAGATACACGCGCTGCACCCCGCTGCCGGCGCTGACGCTGGCGCTCGGCAGATAACCGGCGCGCGCAACGTCGACATTGGCGGCCGACGCCGCGACTGCCTGCTCGGCGGCGTGCATGCGCGGATCGTTCTGCACCGCAAGCTCTGCGGCTTCGCGCAGGCTCAGCGCGTGCGCGCTGGCGGCACCGCATGCGGACACCGCCAGCAGGCAGCGCAGCCACAGCGACACGGTTTGGATTTTCATCGCAAAAAGCCTTCAGGCGAATTCAGCTGCGCGACGCGTAGCCATGCAAAAACAGGTGGATCACGTCGCTGACGTGCTGTTCGAGACTGCCGCCTTCCGCAAACGGCGCCAGGCCGAGCAGCGTGCGGGTGTGCGGCTGGCCTTTGATCAGTTCGAAAAACTGGCTGGCGGCGCGCTGGCCGTCGTCGAAACGCAGGCGGCCGGCGTCGCGCTGCAACGTCAGGTAGCGGCTGAACGCCTTGCGTCCGCGGTGCGGGCCGAAATCGAAAAAGCGCTGGATCAACTCGGGCGGCAGCCGCGAGGTTTCCGCGATCATGATGCGGAACAGGCCGCGGCGCTGCTCGTCGAGCATCACTTTCAGAAACGTCGTGCCGATGCGGCGCAAGGTTTTTTCGAGATCGTCGTCGGCCGTCTCGGGGATGCGCAGTTCCTGCATGAAGGCCTCGGTCTGCGCCACCAGAATTTCGAAGAACAGGCCTTCCTTACTGCCGAAGTAGGAATACAGGCTGGCCTTGGAACCGCCGACGCGGCGCATGATCTCTTCGATGCTGGCGCCTTCGTAGCCGCGTTCCAGAAACACTTGCTGTGCGGTCTTCAGCAAGGCCAGACGCCGCTGCTCGCCGCGCTCGGTGCGGCGCGGCTGCGGTGCAGGACGCTTGAGTTTGACTTTGGTTTTGAGCACGGCGCAGAATGAACTGTAACGTACATTACAGTAACAGGCGGTTGTGGCACCCGCAACCGGCTTAACTCCGCCCCAACAATTCCCCAACCGTTCTTAAGAGTGCTTGCGCATGGCTGTCGTCGGAAAATCCTCGCTGCGTATTCTGGTCGCAGTCGTGGTGGTGATCGGGCTGGTCGTATTCGGCATTCACTGGTGGACCAGCGGCCGCTTCATGCAGTCGACCGACGATGCTTACGTGCGCGCCGACAGCAGCGTTATCACGCCGCGCGTCGGCGGAGAAGTGCTGGCGGTGCATGTGGTCGACAACCAGCTGGTGCACCAGGGCGACGTACTGGTCGAGATCGACCCGCGCGACTACGCCGCGCGTGTCGCCAATGCGCAGGCAGCCGTGGCCTCGGCGCAGGCCTCGCTGGTTGCCAATGCCGCGCAGCTGCGTCTGCAGCAGGCCAACATCGCCGAAGCGCGTGCCAACGTGGCGGCGGCGCAAGCCGACCAGGTGCGCTCGCAGAAAGACTGGGAACGCGCGCAGCAACTGGTGCGCGACGGTGTCGCGACGACGCAGCGGCTCGATACCGCACGCGCCGCGTTCAAGTCGGGCGAAGCCGCCGTGGCGCGCAGCGATGCCGCCCTGCAGGCGACGATCCAGCAGGTCTCGTCGCTGCAGGCCGACACCGATCGCCTGCAGGCGCAGATCAAAGCGCAGGCCGCGATGCTGCAGCTGGCGCAGCTCGATCTCGATGCCACCACGCTGCGCGCACCGATCGACGGCAGCGTCGGCGATCTCGCCGCGCGCGTCGGCGAACGCATCGGCACCGGTGCGCGACTGTTGACGCTGGTGCCGCTGCAGGCGGTCTACGTCGAGGCCAACTACAAGGAAACGCAGTTGACGCGCATGCGCATCGGTCAGTCGGTATCGGTCAAGGTCGACGCGTTCCCGGGCCACGGCCTGCGTGCGCATGTGGATAGCGTGTCGCCGGCCTCGGGTGCGGAATTCGCACTGCTGCCGGCACAGAACGCGACCGGCAATTTCACCAAGATCGTGCAGCGCGTGCCGGTCAAGATCGTGCTCGAAGCGGATGAGCCGTTGCGCGGTCAGCTGCGGCCCGGCATGTCGGTGGTGGCGACGGTCGATACGCGTGCCGCCGGCCAAACGGCTGCGCCGGCATCGCCACTCGCACGGCAATGATCCGCAGCTAACGCGAGTCCGGCATGTACGAAGGCATCTGGATCGACGACGCTTCGCTCAGCGGCGATGCGCGCCGCGTGGCGCAGAAGCGCATGTGGTACGGCTTCCTGGCGATGGCGCTGGGCAGCTTCATGGCGGTGCTCGACATCCAGATCGTCGCCAGCTCGATCAACGAGCTGCGCGCCGGACTGTCGGCCTCGATCGATGAAATCCAGTGGGTGCAGACCTCGTACCTGATCGCCGAAGTGATCGCGGTGCCGCTGTCCGGCTATATGTCGCGCATGCTGTCGACGCGCATCTATTTCGTCATCTCCGCCATCGGCTTCACGCTGGCCAGCATTGCCTGCGCGTTCTCGTGGAGCCTCGGCTCGATGGTCGTGTTCCGGCTGCTGCAGGGCCTGCTCGGCGGCGGCATGATTCCGACCGCGTTCGCGGCGATGTTCATCCTGTTTCCGGATCCGAAATCGCGCGCGGTACCGCAGGTGCTCACCGGCATGCTGACGATGCTGGCGTCGTCGCTGGGTCCGACCATCGGCGGCTATGTCACCGACAGCCTGTCGTGGCACTGGCTGTTCCTGTTGAACGTCGTGCCCGGCATCATCTGCGGCACCGCGGTGTGGTTGCTGCTGGACATCGACAAGCCGCAGCCGGCGCTGTTCAAGAACTTCGATCTGGCCGGCCTGCTGTTCATGGCGATGTTTCTCGGCGGCCTCGAATACACGCTCGACGAAGGCCCGCGCAAAGATTGGTTCGCCGAGGACAGCGTCGCCATCTGCGCGGTGATGACGGTGGTCGGCGGCGTGCTGTTCTTCTGGCGCTCATTCACCGCCAAGCATCCGATCGTCGACCTGCATGCCTTCCACGACCGCAATTTCGCGATCAGCTCGATGGTCTCGACCGTGCTCGGCATCGGCATGTTCACGCTGATCTATCTGACGCCGGTGTTCCTCGGCCAGGTCAGCGGCTACAACCCGCTGCAGATCGGCGAGGTGATGATGATTCAGGGCGGTACCATGTTCTTCACCGCACCGCTGGTGGGCCGACTCAGCGCGAAGATGGACCCGCGCCGCGTGATCGCGATCGGCCTTGCGCTGATTGCAGCCGGCACCTATCTCAACAGTTTCCTGACCGCCGACTGGGGCATCGTCGAATTCGCATTGCCGCAGGCGCTGCGCGGCGCCGGCTTCGTGTTCAGCTTCATTCCGATGACCGGTTTGGCGCTCGGCACGCTGCCGTCGAGCGAAGTGCACAACGCCAGCGGCCTGTTCAACGTCACCCGCAACATCGGCGGCGCGCTCGGCCTGGCGGTGATCACCACCTTGATCAACCAGCGCACCTGGCTGCACTGGCAGCAGCTGGCGGAGATGACGCGTTTGTCGCGCGAGCCGGTGCGCGAAGCGCTGTCCAACATGCAGGACGTGCTGCGGCCGGCGCTGGGCGCGAACAGTCGCGGCGGCAGCTTCGGCATGCTGGCGCAGCAGGTACAGGTGCAGGCGGCGACGCTGACGTATGCCGATATGTACCTGTTGCTGTCGTGGGTTGTGCTCGCGTCGATGCTGCTGTTGCCGCTGCTGCAGAAGCCGCGCGCGAATGTTGCGGCGATCGCCGCGCACTAGCGTTTTCTGCGGCGGCGTTGCGCGCGCCGCGCGGCCGGATCGGTCGGTTAACATCTGCGCATGGACAATCCGCAAACTGCAGGCATCAAAACCGTCGCCATGTCGAGCGTGCGCGAGCAGGTCTACATGGTGTTTCCGAATGATCTGAATTCCAACGACACCGTGTTCGGCGGTTTGATCATGGCGCACATGGATCGGCTTGCCGCGGTGGTCGCCGATCGGCATGCCGGCGGCGTCACCGTCACCGTCAGCGTCGATGCAGTGCACTTCATGGCACCGGCGCAGCGTGGCGACGTGCTGGTGATGCACGCGGCGGTCAATCGCGCCTGGAACAGTTCGATGGAGATCGGCGTCAAGGTCGAAGCCGAAGCCATCGGCGGCGGCGTGCGGCGTCACATCCTGTCGGCCTACATGACTTTCGTCGCGGTCGATGCCAGCGGCAAGCCGCGGCTGGTGCCGGGCTTGCAGCCGGAAACGTCGGTGGAAAAGCTTCGCTTCGAAGAAGCCGAGTTGCGCCGCGAAAGTCGCCTGCGTCACGCCGAGGATTTGAAACGACTGCGCGGGAACTTGCAGCGCTGAAGCGTCGCTGCCGGCGGCGTTCAGCAGCCCGAGGTGCTGCCGTTGCAGGCGTGACCGGCGCCGAAGCTGCGCGCCGCACCGAGGCTCGCCGCACTCAGGCCCAACAGGCCCAGCATCGTCGTCGATGCGCTCGGCGCGTTCAGCGCTGCGCTCGGCGCAGTTTCATGTTCGATGCTGGCGATTTCGCTGCGCGGCAGGTGTACGCTGGTGTTGCCGCTGCCGCCGACCAGCGAGACTTCGTCGAGGCCGCTGAGGCGCAGGTGATAGACCGAACCGCTGAGCAGACGCACGCGCACGAAGTCGCCGCGATGCAGGCAGTCCGGCGTTACTGCCGACGCTGCTGCAGGCGTCGGCATCGCACTCGCCAGTGACAGCAGCGCGACGCAAATTTTCCAAGGGTTCGACATGGGCCGGCACTCCTTGTGCGCGAGCTTTGTTGACGAACCAGTCTAAGCCGCCGGGTTGTCTGCGCGGTCACCGTTGGCCGCTCCGCTGCAACCGTTGCTCGGCCGCATGAGCCAGGTGTCAGGTGCCCGCCTGAGTTGCTGCAGGCTCGGCATCGGCTTGCTGCGCAGGATGCGCGGCGATGAAAGCGGGATGCGCAATACAGCGTGCGCGAATCGCCAGCAGTCGCGGCCAGCGGTTCAGGTCGAGCTTGAAGCGCTGCGCCTGATACAACTGCGGCACCAGGCAACAATCGGCGTAGGTCGGGGTTTCGCCGAAGCAGTATGGAGATGCCGTGAACGCCTGTTGCGCGGCTTCGAGTGCGTCGAGACCTTTGCCGATCCAGTGCTGCACCCACTCTGTTTTCTGCGCGTCGCCGAGCGCGAGCGGGCCGCTCAGATACTGCAGTACGCGTGTGTTCTGCAGCGGCTGGATGTCGCAGGCGATGGTCTGGCAGAACATCCACATCTGCGCGGCGGCTTGCGCGTCATCGGGCACCAATGCCGGCTGCGGCACCAGCGTCTCCAGGTACTGGAAAATCGCCAGCGACTGCGCCAGCCGGAAATCGCCGTCGACCAGCAGCGGCACCATCTCCTGCGGATTGAGCGCGCGATAGGCATCGGCGTGCTGCTCGCCGCCGTTGCGCAGCAGGTGCAGCGTGCGCAGTTCGTAGTCGAGCAGTTTCAGGTTCAGCGCAATGCGCACACGGTAGCTGCTCGACGAACGCCAGTAGCTGTAGAGCGTCAGCATTGTCGCCTTAGGCGGTGACTACGCTTTGCTCGATCGCGCCGAAGATCGAACGGCCGGCGGCGTCGAGCATTTCGATCCGCACGCGATCGCCGTGCTTGAGGAAGCCGCTGCGCGGCGCACCGTACAGAATCGTTTCGACGCTGCGCAGTTCCGCCAGGCAGGAATAGCCGACGCCACCGGCCGCGATCGGCGTGCCGGCGCCACCATCGGCGCCGCGGTTGGAGACGGTGCCGGAGCCGATGATGCTGCCGGCCACCAGCGCTCGCGTCTTCGCCGCATGCGCGATCAAGGTCGGAAAATCGAACGTCATGTCGACGCCGGCATCCGGTGCGCCGAGTGCTACGCCATTGATGAACGAGCGCAGTGCGCCGTGCAGACGGCCGCCGTCCCAGGCGGGCCCGAGTTCGTCCGGCGTTACCGCCAGCGGCGAGAACGCGCTGCTCGGCTTCGATTGCAGGAAGCCGAAATTCTTCGCCAGTTCGGCCGGGATCAGATTGCGCAGCGAGACGTCGTTGACCAGCATCAGCAAGCGAATCGCGGAACGCGCCTGTTGCGCACTGCTGCCGAGCGCAACATCGGCAGTGATCACCGCGACTTCGGCTTCGAGATCGCAGCCCCAGCTTTCGTCGGCCAAGGGAATCGGCGCGGTCGGCGCCAGAAACGCATCGCTGCCGCCCTGGTACATCAGCGGATCGGTCCAGAAACTCGCCGGCAGTTCGGCGCCACGCGCCTTGCGTACCAGCTCGACGTGATTGACGTAAGCCGAACCGTCGGCCCATTGATACGCGCGCGGCAACGGCGCCAGGCAATCCCGTGGTTCGAACTCGAGCGTGCCGGCGATGCGGCCGGCATTCAGTTCGGCCGATAGCGCTTCGAGATCAGTAGCGATGGCATCCCAGTTGTCGAGCGCGGACTGCAAAGTCTTCACCAGCGGCGTCGGTGCCG
>JAQGNU010000211.1 GCA_028291645.1 Nevskia sp. | reverse complement strand
ACTGGATTCTCGATCCGACGCAGGACGCGGTGTTCATCATTGCAGCACCGCTACTGGTACTGGCGCTGTCGCTGCTGACGTTCCATTTCGTCGACGCCGGCGATGCCGCGGCACTGATCATTCTCGTGCACATGGTGATGACGGTCGCGCATCACCTGCCGACCTTCATCCGCATCTACGGCGACGTCGATCTGTTCCGTCGCTTCAAGTGGACCTTCCTGCTCGGTCCGCTGGTGCCGCTGACGTTCGCAGCCGGCGCGCTGACCTACATCAACCTCCACAACTATCCGGTCGAGAACTTCCTCTACCTGTTCATCCTGCTGGCGATCTGGGATCCGTACCACTTCCTGATGCAGCACTACGGCTTCATGCGCATCTACGACCGCCACAACCGTGCGCCGCAACGGCTCGCCTCGCGCATGGATCTGTGGTTGTGCGTGGGCTGGTTCGCATTCATCATGCTGGCCGCGACCGACTGGCTGGCGGGCCTGCTCGAAGACCTGTTCAACACGGCGCAGTTGCCGCTGTTCGCATTGATCCCGGACGGCGCGCTGCCGCTGCTGACGAATATCGCCGCCGCACTGGCGATCGCGATGACGGTGGCTTACGTGTTGTACGTCGTCTGGTGCCGGCGCCAGGGCTACTTCGTCAGCCGCGCAAAGTTGTCGCTGTTCGTCGTCACTTTCGGCGTGATGTACCTAGCCTACACGCCGAATCAGTGGATCATGCAGTGGGCGCCGGGCTGGAGTTTCAAGGTCGGCTTCGCCGCGCTCGGCATCGTCCACATGACGCAGTACCTGGCGATCGTGTGGCGCTACAACCGCAGTCTTGCCGCGCATCCGCAGCGTTCGCGTCCGGGCTGGTTCCGTTGCCTGCATGCGCGCGGCGGCTGGATCGTCGCGGCCGGTTATGTGATCTTCTGCCTGTCCTACGGCGAAGTGCTGACCGGCACGCACGGCGGCCGCTGGCTGATGTCGGTGCTGATGGCCGCGGGCTTCACCTCAACCCTGATGCATTACTACTTCGACGGCTTCATCTGGAAGATGCGGCATCGGCAGACGCGCGAGAATCTCGCGATGACGGATGTCGTCGACAAGCCGGCCCCCGAACTGCGCATGCCGGCATCGACCGCTGCAGCGCCGAGCGTCGAACGCCAGCCGCAACGCTTCAGCATCGCGCTGCGGCAGCTGTGCTACTTCGGCATTCCGATGACGGCGCTGACCCTCGGCGCGATCCTGAGCTGGAGCGGACCTGGCGCCAACTACGCCGCGCACATGTATCAGGCGCAGCTGCTCTCGCAGCAGGGCCATGCCGATCAGGCTTTGAGCGAGGCGCGCATCGCCTTCGCATCGATGAGCCGGCAGCTGCCGTTCGCGCGCAAGCTCGCACAGCTGCAACCGACCTCGGCGCGCAAAGCTGCACTCGCGCTGGTGGTCTACAACCGCTCCAAATACCAGGACTTGCTGCTGCCTACGCTGAGCGGAACGACGCCGGACACAGCGCAACTGGCGGACTATCGCGCGAGCCTCGACGAAGCGGCGCATGCACTCGACGGCGCCTTGCGCATGGGCGGATCGCTGGCCGGCACCGGCCACGAGAAGATGACCGCCGCCGACGGTCAACGCATGCTTGATTCGTGGAAGAGTGAATTGCAGCGTCTGCAGAACGGCTGATGTGCAAAGCGCGGCCTCGAGACAACACGCCGCATCACCAAAGATTTCGATCGAAGCAATCGCACTTAAATTGTAGGTAGGGGGTTTTCCTCGCGTCGGCGTCTCTCTAGTGAGGCTGCGGTTTCCAAACCCAACACACTAGAGAAGAACAACAGACGACATGAAGCGACTCCGATGGTTGCGCTTACTGCAGATCACAGCGTGCGCACTGGCGATCAGCCTGAATGCCAGCGCTGCCGATTTGCCGAAGGTCAGGCTGTTCACCACCGGCGGCACGATCCAGAGCCGCGCGCTCAGCCGCGACAAGATGATGGAGTACAACGACGGGCCGAAGGTCACGCCCGACGAACTGATCGCCGATCTGCCCGAATTGAAAACGATCGCCGACCTCAGCACGCTGGAAATCTCCAACGTCGGCTCCGGCAACATCGATTCGGAGAAACTGCTCGCGCTGGCAAAGGGCATCAACGAGTGGCTGGCCAAGCCTGAAGCCGCCGGCGCGGTCGTCACCCACGGCACCGCCACGCTCGAAGAGACCGCTTACTTTCTCAACCTGGTGGTGAAGTCCGACAAGCCGGTGGTGGTGGTCGGCGCGATGCATCCGTTCAGCGCGATCAGCCGCGACGGTCCGTTCAATCTCTACAACGGCGTGCGCGTCGCCGCTTCGAAAGATGCGCGCGGCAAGGGCGTGATGGTGCTGCTCAACGACGAGATCGATGCCGCACGCGACGTCACCAAGAACAACACCTACCGCGTCGATACTTTCGTCAGTCGCGATCTCGGCCCGATCGGCTTCGCCGACTCCGACCGCATCGTGTTCTACCGCAATTCGCTGAAGCGGCATACCGACAAATCCGAGTTCGACGTCAGCACACTGACGGCGCTGCCGAAAGTCGACATCGTCTACGGCTACCAGGAAGCGGACCGCGCGCCGATCGATGCGCTGGTTGCCGCTGGCGCCAAGGGCATCGTGCTCGACGACAGCGCGATGTCGTTCGCGGCCGCAGTGAAAGACAACCAGGCCAAAGGTGCGGTGTTCGTGCAGAGCGATCGCAAGGGCAGCGGCCGCGTGGTGCTGAGCGAAAAGTCCGCCGAGCGCGGCGTCGTCACCGCCGACAACCTCAATGCACAGAAGTCGCGCGTGCTGCTGCGCCTGGCGCTGACCAAGACCTCCGATCCGAAGGAGATTCAACGGATGTTCAACGAATACTGATGCCGACAATGAACAGTTCATCCGCCCAGGCCCCATTTAAAGTCAGCCGCAAATCCTTTGGCGCGCTGCTTGCCGGTCTGTTGCTAGGCACGGCAAGCGCCCTTGCTCCGACTGCCATCGCGCAGGAGATTCCGAAAAGCGGCGCGCCGGAAATCGTCAAGGACTCATCGAAGCTGCCGCACATCGTGCTGATGTCGATGGGCGGCACCATCGCCAGCCGCGCCAGCGATCGCCTCAACATCACCAACTACGGCGGCAAGGGCGTGCCGCGCGTCGACCCAGGCGACTGGGTTCACGATCTGCCCGAGCTGGCGAACATCGCACGCGTCACCACCGAGGATTTTCGCGCGCCGCCCGACCGCACTGCCGGCTCGGAGACGTTCGGCGATCTGGAACTGGTCGCCAAACGGCTCAACGAGCTGGCACAGGACCCGAGCGTCGATGGCGTCGTCGTCACCCACGGCACCAACATCATGCCCGAGGTCGCCTACTACATGGACCTGGTGGTGAAGACGCACAAACCGGTGGTGTTTGTCGGCTCGCAGCGGCCATGGACCGGTTTGTCCGGCGACGGTCCGCTGAATCTGTATAACGCCGTGCGCGTGGCGGCCTCGAAAGACGCCTGGGACAAGGGCGTACTGCAGTGCATGAATCAGTACATCAACACTGCGCGCGACGTCATGAAGACCAGCGCCTACCGCATGCAGACGTTCAAGGGTGTCGATGTCGGCGCGATCGGTTTCGCCGATCCGGATCGCGTGGTGTTCTACCGCGAGCCGACGCGACGCCACACCTTCAATTCCGAATTCGCCGGCTTCGATTACCAGTCCGTGCCGGGTGTCGAGGTCGCTTACGCCTATCAGGAAGCGCCAGGCTATCTGATCGATGCGATGGTCGAACACGGCGTCAAGGGTGTGGTCATCGACGGCACCGGTGCGGGCAGCGCGACCACTTCGCAAACCGAAGCGATCAAGCGTGCGCAGACCAAGGGCGTGATCTTCGTGATGACCTCGCGCACGCGCAGCGGCCGCGTGCAGTTCACGCCGCGGCGGCGCGAAGCCAACATCGTTTCCGGCGACAACCTGCAGCCGGAAAAAGCGCGCCTGCTGCTGGCACTGGCGCTGACCAAGACCACCAATTTCGATGATATCCAGCGGGTGTTCGATGAATATTGATGCCGTGTTGCGCACTTCCTTGTGGTGGCATGGCGCGACCTGCGCGGGCCTGCTGCTGATCGCGCTGCTGAGTACTGATGCGGCAGCGGCTGAGGCGAAGGTCGATCACTACGTCAAGCTGACGCCGGAGAATTCGGTGATCGGCAACTACCCGATACAGAAGGCGCCGATCCTGACGATCCAATCCGGCGAGACCGTCAAAATCGATACTGGCGGCGGCGCCGGCTGGCGCAGCGGCAACGTCGATCCGGACGAGTGGCTGAAGAGCAACCACGTGCCGACGACCAGCGCCAACCCGGCCTTGCAGGAGACCATCGCGGTGCTCGACAAGACGGTGCGCTATGCCGACATCAAGACCGGTCACTTGCTGGTCGGACCGATCAACGTCGACGGCGCGATGCCTGGCGACTCGCTGGAGATTCGCATTCTGTCGGTGGTGCCGCGCATTCCTTACGGCACCACCGGTTCCGGGCCGGGCCGCGGGCTGAAGGAACTCGAAGGACCGAAGCCGCCGGCGCACGTCACCCTGCTCGATCTGAAACGCAAGGTCGGCGTGTTCGCGCCCGGCGTCGAAGTGCCGCTGCGTCCGTTCATGGGCGTGATGGCGCTGCAGCCGGCATCGAGCGAGGGCGACAACCCGAGCAGCACGCCGCCGGGCAACTACGGCGGCAACCTCGACTGCAACGAACTGGTCACCGGCACCACCTTGTACCTGCCGGTGTTCCAGCCGGGCGCACGTTTCTTCACCGGCGATGCGCACGCCGCCCAGGGCGACGGCGAGATCACCGGCACCGCGATCGAAACCGCCAACACCGTCACGCTCAAATTCATCCTGCACAAAGGCCAGGCGCTGAAGATGCCGCGCGCCGAATCGCCGACGCACTGGATCGCGTTCGGCCTCAATCCCGATCTCGACGATGCGCTACAGCAGGCGGTCGATCAGACCGTCGACTACATGAAAGATCTGAAGGGCTGGGACATGTTGCAGACGCTGCCGCTGGCCAGCATCGCCGTGAGCTACCGCATCACCGAGAACGTCGACAAGACCAAAGCGGTGCACGCGATGATTCCGAAGAACGTCTTCGTCAACGACAAATCCAGCTACTGGTACTCCGCCAAGTCCGGCGGCCGCTCCGCTTCCCCACACGCCTCGATGGAAGACTAATGAAATCCGTACTTCAACAGCTCGCGCTCGACAGCAGCCGGCGCGATTTCCTGCAGGGCCGCAACCTGGTGTCCGCTGCCGCTGCGGCGGCCGCCACCTGGGCAAGCACGCCCGTGCGGGCTTCGAGCGACAGCAGCGACGAGCTGATCTTCATGTCGACGACCAAGCTCGCCGGTCTGCTCCGCGCGAAGAAAGTCTCCGCGGCCGAAGCGGTCGAGGCGTATATCGCAAGACAGCTGGCAGTGAACGACGAAATGAATGCGGTCGTGATGAACTGCTATGCGCGCGCGCGCAAGGAAGCCAAGGCACTCGACGAGAAAGCCTCACGCGGCGAATGGGTCGGCCCGCTGCATGGCGTGCCGATCACGCTGAAAGATTCGCTCGACACCGAAGGCGTGATCACGACGGGTGCGACCTATGGCCGCGAGCAGTACATCCCGAAGAAAGATGCGACGGTGGTCGCGCGCGTGCGCAAGGCCGGCGCCATCGTGCTCGGCAAAACCAATACGCCGGAGTTCACCCTCGGCGGCCTCGCCGGCATCAACGCCGCGAGCAACCTGCTGTACGGCTCTTCGCATAATCCTTACGACCTGACGCGCAGCACCTCCGGTTCGTCCGGCGGTGCCGGTGCGATCGTCGCCGCCGGCGGTGCCTCGTTCGACATCGGTTCCGACTGGGGCGGTTCGATTCGCGGCCCGGCACACAACAACGGCATCGCCGGCATCAAGCCGACCAGCGTGCGGGTGCCGCGTACCGGTCATATCGTCGACTACGGCGGCATCTTCGACCTGTGGCAGCAGATCGGTCCGCTGTGCCGCCGCGTCGAAGACCTAGGTTTGATCACGCCGATCATCGCCGGTCCAGATTTTCACGACGCCTCCTGCGCACCGGTGCCGTGGCCGAATCCGGCCGCGGTCGATCTGAAGAAATTGCGCGTCGCATTCTTCGCCGACAACGGCGTCGCCGAGACCGACGAGGACACCAAGAAGACCGTGAGCGAGGCGGCAAAATGGCTGGAAGGCGTGACTGCCAGCGTCAAGCAGGATTTGCCCAAGGCAATCCTCGAAGATCTGTACGACGCACGCACCAAGGTCACCAACGGCGATGCCTGGGCGTTCTACAAGCGCATGGCTGAAAAGTGGGGCACGAAGAATTTCTCGCCGGCGGTGGCCGAGCGCATGAAGACGATGCAGCCGGTCTCGACCGGCGAGCTGATCGAATCCTGGGACAAGGCGGATGCCGCCAAGTCGCGCATGCTGCATTGGCTGACCTCGTCTTACGACGTGCTGCTGTGTCCGGTCGCCGGCAAGCCGGCGGAGATCATCGACCGTCCGCCGGGTTCGGCGCCGGCTTACGGCCCCTGGAGCTACACCGGCGTGTTCAACAGCACCGGCTGGCCGGTGGTGGTGGTCCGCTGCGGCAGCTCGGCCGACGGCAAGCTGCCGATCGGTGTGCAGGTGGTCGCAGCACCCTGGCGCGAAGACATCTGCCTGGCGGTCGCCAGCTATCTCGAAAGCAAGAGCGGCGGTTGGAAGCGACCGCCGATTTGAAGGCCCCTGCCCCAACCCATCGATCCATCCATCGATCTAAACAAGTCCGACTGACAAGACCATGAACGACACCACCCATTCTGATTCGCGCCCCAATTCGCGCCGCGATTTTCTCGTCAAGGCCGGCGCCACTTCGGCCGCTGCGGTCATCGCCACGAGCTTCGTCGGCCGCGCCGCCGCGCAGCCGGTTGCCACCAGCTATCTGACTTCGAAAGACCCGAGCACCGATCCGCTGTTCGTATCCGCGACCAAGCTCGCGCAGATGATCCGCAACAAGCAGATCACCGCGGTCGAAGCGGTGACGCGCTGCTATGCGCGCATCGATCAGGTCAATCCGAAGATCAACGCGGTCGTCGCGTTCTGCCGCGAGCGCGCACTGGCCGAAGCCAAGCTCGCCGACGAATCGCTGGCGGCCGGCAAGATTCTCGGTCCGCTGCACGGCGTGCCGTTCACAATCAAGGATTCGTTCGATACCGAAGGCGTGGTCTCGACCGGCGGCACGCTCGGCCGCAAGGATTTCATTCCGGGCAAGGACGCCACCATCGTCGCGCGCGTGCGCAAGGCCGGCGCCATCCTGCTCGGCAAGACCAATACGCCGGAGTTCACGCTCGGCGGCGGTGCGCGCGGTACCTACAATCTGGTCTACGGCCAGACTTACAACCCGTACAAGGAACACTACAACCCGTCCGGCTCGTCCGGCGGTGCCGGTGCGATCGTCGCCGCCGGCGGTGCCTATTTCGATCTCGGCTCCGACTACGGCGGCTCGATCCGCGGCCCGGCGTTCAACAACGGCATCGCCGGCATCAAGCCGACGTATGGCCGCACGCCGCGCACCGGACACATCGTCGATTACGGCGGCCCATTCGACAATTTCCAGGAGACCGGTCCGCTCGCGCGTCGCGTTGAAGACCTGTATTTGCTGCTGTCCATCATTGGCGGACCCGACAACCTCGATGCGGCGATGGCGCCGGTGCCACTCGGCGATCCGGGCAAGGTCGATCTGAAGAAGCTGCGCATCGCGTACTACACCACCGACGGTTTCAACAAGGAGAACGACCCGACTGCGCAGATCCAGGACCTGGTGAAGAAGACGGTCGGCTATTTCTCCGATCTCGGTGCCAAGGTCACCGAAGATCGTCCGCCGCAGATGAAGGAGTTGGCCGATACGCGCAAGAAGTACAGCGATGCCGACGGCGGCGATCACATGCGGCGCCTGCTGAAGAAGCACGGCACCACGCAGGCCTCGCCCGGCCTCAACGTCGGCGACGGCACCGAACTGCCGAGCGCGGACTTCACCCGCCTGCTGGAAGAGATGGATGCGATCAAGAGCGAACAGCTGAGCTGGTTCGCGCAATACGACCTGATCATCTGCCCGGCCGCGAAGGAACCCGCGCAGATCGTGCCGCCGGAATTCAAACGCAAGCAAGGCGCCGGCGGTGGCGGCTACACCAGCGAATACAACACCACCGGTTGGCCCGGCGGCGTGGTGCGCGTCGGCGCATCGGCGGATGGCTTGCCGATCGGCGTGCAGGTGGTCGGCCAGCCGTGGCGCGACGACGTCGTCATCGCCGCGCTGAGCCACATCGAAAGCAAGACCGGTGGTTGGCAGAAGCCGCCGATCTGAACTTTGGAATCCCCATGAAACCCGTACTTCAACAGCTCGCACTCGACAGCAGCCGGCGCGATTTCCTGCAGGGCCGCACGCTGGTGTCCGCTGCCGCTGCGGCGGCCGCTACCTGGGCAAGCACGCCTGCGCGGGCTTCGAGCGACAGCAGCGACGAGCTGATCTTCATGTCGACGACCAAGCTCGCCGGTCTGCTCCGCGCGAAGAAGATCTCTGCGGTCGAAGCGGTCGAGGCTTACATTGCGCGGCAATTGGACGTCAACGACGAGATGCGCGCAGTGGTGATGAACTGCTACGCGCGTGCACGCCAGGAAGCCAAGGCACTGGACGAGAAAGCTGCGCGCGGCGAATGGGTCGGTCCGCTGCACGGCGTACCGATCACCTTGAAGGATTCGCTCGATACCGAGGGCGTGATCAGCACCGGCGCGACCTATGGCCGCCAGCAGTACATCCCGAAGAAAGATGCGACGGTGGTCGCGCGCGTGCGCAAGGCCGGCGCGATCTTGCTCGGCAAGACCAACACGCCGGAGTTCACCCTCGGCGGTCTCGCCGGCATCAGCGCGGCAAGCAATCTGCTGTATGGCTCTTCGCACAACCCCTACGATCTGACGCGCAGCACCGCGGGCTCGTCCGGTGGTGCTGGTGCGATCGTCGCTGCCGGTGGTGCTTCGTTCGACATCGGCTCCGATTGGGGCGGCTCGATCCGCGGGCCTTCGCACAACAATGGCGTTGCCGGCATCAAGCCGACCAGCGTGCGGGTGCCGCGCACCGGACATATCGTCGACTACGGCGGCATCTTCGACCTGTGGCAGCAGATCGGGCCACTGTGCCGCCGCGTCGAAGACCTCGGCTTGATCATGCCGATCATCGCCGGTCCCGACTTCCACGACGCCTCCTGCGCGCCGGTGCCGTGGCCGAATCCGGCCGCGATCGATCTGAAGAAACTGCGCGTCGCATTCATCACTGATAACGGCGCAACCGGCCGCAGCGCGACCGACGACGACACCAAGAACACCGTGCGGCAAGCCGCCAAGTGGCTCGAGGAGATCGTCGCCGGCGTGCATGAAGACGCGCCGAAGTCGACGTTGCTGGAACTCGCCGATGCGCGTTCAAAACTGTCGCGCGGCGACGGCGGCGCGTTCTATCAGCGTCTCGCCGACAAGTGGGGCACCAAGAACATTTCGCCGCAGCGCAAGGCCAGCATGGCCAGCGCCAAGCCGCTCAGCACCGCCGAAATGGTGCAGGCCTGGGAACAGCAGGATCAGTGCAAATCGAAGATGCTGAAGTGGCTGACCTCGTCCTATGACGTATTCCTGTGCCCGGTGTCGGGCAAGCCGGCGCAGCTGATCGATCAGGAAGCCGCCGAAGGTGGCGGCGAGGCCGGTCGCGTCAACGGCTGGCCGTATACCGGCGTATTCAACTGCACCGGCTGGCCGGTGGTGGTGGTCCGCTGCGGCGCTTCCGCCGACGGCAAACTGCCGATCGGCGTCCAGGTGGTCGCGGCACCCTGGCGCGAAGATCTCTGCATCGCCGTCGCCAGCTATCTCGAAAGCCGCAGCGGTGGCTGGAAACGGCCGCCGATTTGAGTATCCAGACCGGACTCCGGCAGGCCGCGCGGTCCGGGCACGCGTGAAACGCGCGCTCAAATACACGCTGTGCGCAGTCGCCAGCGCGGCGGCAATCGGCGTGGTGGCCGCACCGAGGGTGCGCCCGCTGCTGAACGCGTCGCCAGCGCCGAAATCGGCCGTGGCCTCGCACGCCAACGCCACCGCGCCGCTGAAAGTCAGCAGCGTCGTCGTGCATACCGAACCGTTTGCAGAAACCGTTACCTCGACCGGCACGCTGCGCGCCGAGGAGAGCGTCGACCTGCAGGCCGAGATCAGTGGCAAGGTCGTCGCAATCAATTTCGTCGAGGGTGCGCGCGTCCGCAAGGGCGATCTGCTGGTCAAGCTCAACGACGCCGATCTGCGCGCCGGACGTGAGGCTGCGGTGCAACGCGAAAAACTTGCCGTGCTGCAGGAGCGCCGTCTGGGGCAACTGCTGCCCGAAGGCTATGTCACCCGCGGCGAGTACGACATCGCGCTGAACCAGGCCAACGTGCAGCATGCGGAAGTCGCACTGATCGACGCGCAGATCGAGAAGACCGAAATCCGTGCGCCGTTCGACGGCACCGTCGGCCTGCGTTATATCAGCGACGGCGCCTACGTCAACGTCAACGCCAGCACCAGTTCGCCGACGCGCGTCGCCACGCTGCAGCAGCTCGACAAGCTCAAGATCGATTTCGCGGTGCCGGAGAAATATGCCGGACGCATCCGCCTCGGCGACGCCATCCGCTTCACCGTGCCCGGCGGCGACCACGCTTACCAGGGCGAGATCTACGCGCTCGATCCGCGCATCGACAACAGCACGCATACCGTGGTGCTGCGCGCGCTGTGTCCGAACCCGGAGCACCGGCTGATGCCGGGCGCGTTCGCCAACATCGAGTTAAGCCTGAAGCAGATCGACGATGCCATCCTGGTGCCGGCGCAGGCGATCATCGCCGGTCTCAACGTGACCAATGTCTTCGTCGTCAGCGAGGGCAAGGCGACGCCGCGCGCGGTCGAGCTCGGCACGCGCCTGCAGAGCACCGTGCATATCCTGTCCGGGCTCAAGCCGGGCGATGTCGTCATCACTTCGGGCCTGCAGCAGATGCGCGCCGGCCTGCCGGTCGTGACGGAGACTGCCGCCATCGCAAGCGGTCCGGCATAAGCCCGATGACGCTTGCCGAAGTCAGCATCCGGCGGCCGGTCTTCACGATCGTGGTGTCGCTGCTGATTTCGATCTTCGGCGCGATCAGCCTGTCGCAGCTGCCGGTGCGCGAGTATCCCGCGGTCGATCCGCCGACTTTGTCGATCACCACCAGCTATCCCGGCGCCGCCGCCGAAGTGATCCAGGCGCAGATCACCGAACCGATCGAGGAAGCGGTCAACTCGGTCGCCGGCATCCGCACGCTGACCTCGACCAGCCGCGAAGGCTCGAGCCAGATCAATGCCGAATTCACGCTCGAAACCAATCTCGAAACCGCGGCGAGCGATGTGCGCGACCAGCTCGCTCGCGCGGCGCGCAACCTGCCGCCCGACACCGATCCGCCGATCCTGACCAAGGCGAACGCCGACTCCAGTCCGATCTTCGGATTGGCGCTGCACAGCGAGCATCGTTCGCAGCTGGAACTGTCCGGCTACGCCAATACGCTGAAAGAGCGCCTGCAGACGGTGCCCGGCATTGCCGCCGTAGACCAGCCGGCGGAGAAGCGCTATGCGATGCGCCTGTGGATGGATCCCGACAAGCTCGCCGCCTACAGCCTGTCGCCGCTCGACGTGCGGCAGGCGCTGAACCGCGAGAACATCGAGTTGCCGTCCGGCCGCATCGAAGGCGAATCGATCGAGCTGCCGGTCAAAACCTTGTCGCGACTGATCACGCCGGCGGATTTCAACGCGCTGATCGTCAAGCGCAACAACGACACCATCGTGCGCTTCCGCGACATCGGCTATGCCGAGCTCGGTGCGCAGGTCGAACGCGGCGCGCTGATGATGGGTGAAACGCCGATCGCCGGCCTCTACTTCCGGCCGCAGCCCGGCGCCAACCAGATCCAGATCGTCGACGAACTGAAGCGCCGTCTACAGCAGATCAACAAGGAAGTGCCGCCCGACATCACCGTCGAAGTCGCCTACGACAACACCGAGTACGTGCGCCGTTCGCTGAAGGAAGTCGAGGAAACCATCTTCGTCGCGTTCGCGCTGGTGGTGATCGTGGTGTTCGCCTTCCTGCGCGAATGGCGCACCACGCTGATTCCGGTGATCGCGATTCCGGTGTCGATCATCGGCACTTTCGCGATCATCGCCATCGCCGGTTTCTCGATCAACACGCTGACGCTGCTCGGCATCGTGCTGGCGGTGGGCCTGGTGGTCGACGATGCCATCGTCGTGCTGGAAAACATCTACGCCAAGATCGAGGACGGCATGGCGCCGGTCGAGGCCGGCATCCGCGGCACCCAGGAAATCTTCATGGCGGTGGTTTCGACCACCATCACGCTGGCCGTGGTGTTCCTGCCCCTGCTGTTCATGGGCGGACTGTCGGGACGGCTGTTCCGCGAGTTCGGCGTCACCATCGCCGGCGCGGTGCTGATCTCCGCGCTGGTGGCCTTGACGCTGACGCCGATGCTGAGCTCGCGGCTGCTGAAGCCGCATCAGGGACATGGCTGGCTGTTTCAGAAAACTGAGCCGTTCTTCATCGGACTGGAGCACGGCTACGCGCGCGCACTGGCGCAGGTGCTGCGCTGGCGCTGGATTGCACTCGCGGTGCTCGGCGCCGCGGCGGCGCTGATCTACGTCTGCTTCAGCGCACTGCCGCGCGAGATGGCGCCGCTGGAAGATCGCGGCCGCGTCTGGGTGCGCGCCACCGCGATCGAGGGCGCCGGCTTCGACTACATGCTGAGCTTCATGGAAGCAATCGCGAAAGCCACCGCCGACCTGGTGCCGGAAGCGCACATGATGATGACGCAGGTGCCGGGCTTCGGCGGCGGACCCGGCATCCAGGGCGCAGTCAACAACGGCTTCGTGCGCGTGTTCCTGAAGGACAAGGATCAGCGCAGCCGTTCGCAGCAGGACATCGCCGAGGATCTCGCCGTGCTGCCGCGCGAATTCACCGGCGCGCGCGTCAGCATCACCCAGGAAGCCAGCATCGGCGACAAGAAATCGACCGACACCGGCGTGCAGTTCGTGCTGCAGGCAACCGATCTCGACGCGCTGCGCGAGGGCGTGCCGAAATTCCTCGATGCGGCACGGCCCAATGCCGCGTTCAGTTTCATGGACAGCGACCTCAAGTTCAGCAACCCCGAGCTGCGCGTCAGCATCGACCGCAGCAAAGCGCAGACGCTCGGCGTCAGCGCGCTCGACATCGCGCAGACGCTGCAGGCCTCGCTCAGCGGCGACCGCTTCGGCTACTTCATCTACCAGGGCAAGCAATATGATGTGATCGGCCAGATGACGCGCGATTTCCGCTCGCGCCCGGCCGATCTCGGCAACATCGCGGTGCGCACCGCGACCGGCGAGGTCGCGCGGCTCGACAACCTGGTGACGCTGGCGGAGAGCAGTTCGCCGCCGGAGCTGTATCGCTTCAACCGTTACGCCTCGGCGACGATCTCGGCGGCGCTGGCGCGCGGCCACACCATTGGCGAAGGCATCGCGGTGCTGCAAAAGGTTGCGCACGACACGCTCGACGAGCGCTTCACGACCTCGCTGACCGGTTCGGCGCGCGATTTCGTCGACAGCTCATCGTCGCTCGGCTGGGTATTCGTGCTGGCATTGCTGTTGATCTATCTGGTGCTGGCGGCGCAGTTCGAGAGCTTCATCGATCCGCTGGTGATTCTGCTGACGGTGCCGCTGGCGCTCGCCGGCGCCTTGGCGACGCTGTGGAGCTGCGGCCAGACGCTCAACATATTTTCCGAGATCGGCCTGATCATGCTGATCGGCCTGGTGACGAAGAACGGCATTCTGATCGTCGAATTCGCCAACCAGCGCCGCGCGGCCGGCGTGCCCAGCGCGCTGGCCGCCGTGCAACAGGCCGCGGCGGCGCGCCTGCGGCCGATCCTGATGACGACGCTGGCGACCATTCTCGGCATCCTGCCGATCGCGCTGGCACTGGGTGCCGGCTCGGAGAGTCGTGTGTCGATGGGTCTCGCCGTCATCGGCGGCCTGGTCTGCGGCGGCGCGCTGACCTTGTTCGTGATTCCTTCGATGTACGTGCTGCTGTGCGAACGCGCAGCGCGCGACTCCGCCAACCTGCCGATGTTGATCGAACCCGGGCATGCCTGAGCCCGCCTGCAGGTAGGGTGCGTCTGCGCGCCCGCGTCTCGTCGAGAGGACGTTGTCGATGGAGCGGCGATCAGCGCCGCTCCGCTACCTGGGAAGCCCGCTCGAACATGAACCTGACCCGACGCCAGTTCAACACCACGATCGCCACCGCTGCCGCCGCGCAGGCACTATTGAGCCTCGGCTGTACCGGCTCAGCTGCCGCTGCCGGTAGCGACGAGCTGGTCAGCCTGAGCCTGAGCGAGGCCGCCGCTAAAATCCGCTCGGGCGCGCTGACCTCGTCGCAACTGACCGAAGCCTGCCTGGCACGCATCGAGGTCTACGGGCCCAAGCTCGATGCTTTCATTACCGTAGCAAAAGCGCAGGCGCTGGCGCAGGCCAAGCAGCTCGACGCCGAACAGAAAGCCGGCAGGCTGCGCGGCCCGCTGCATGGCGTGCCGATCGTGATCAAGGACAACATCGATACTGCCGAACTGCGCACCACCGGCGGCAGCGCGCTGTTCGAAGACCGCGTGCCGAAGGAGGACGCACCGGTGGTCGCGCGTCTGAAAGCGGCCGGCGCCATCATCATCGCCAAGACCAATCTGCAGGAATTCGCGATGGGCGGCGGCGAGACCTCGTACTGGGGACCGGCGCGCAATCCCTGGGCGCTGGACCACAACACCGGCGGCTCCTCTTCGGGTTCGGGTGCGGCCATCGCCGCCTTGCTCGCCTACGGCGCGCTCGGCACCGACACCGGCGGCTCGGTGCGCATGCCGGCGTCGTACTGCGGCATCGTCGGCCTCAAGCCGACCTACGGCCTGGTGCCGATCCGCGGCATCATGCCGCTGACCTTGTCGCTCGATCACTGCGGCCCGATGACGCGCACCGTCGAAGACAACGCGCTGATGCTCGGCATCATGGCCGGCTACGACAAGCTCGACATCACCAGCGTCGAGCACATGAAGGAAGACTATCTCGCGCAACTCGCGCAGCCGCTGAACGGCCTGCGCCTCGGACTGCCGGTCGGCTACTTCGACGATTTGAATCCGGAAGTCGAGAAAGCTTCGAACGATGCCATCGCGCTGCTCGGCAAGCTCAGCGCCGGCCTCAAGGATTGCACGCTGCCCGGCATCACCTCGCTGGGCAGTCTCGGCACGCTCGGCGAAACGCTGGCCTGGCACGAGGACTATTTCAAGAACGCGCCGGCCAAGTACATGCTGCCGGAGCGGCGCCGTCTGGAGACCGTATCCGCGGCCAACGCCAAGGCCACCGACTACATCCGCGCCAAGTGGCAACTGGAGAGCCTGCGTCGCACGGTCGACGATGCCTTCACCGATTTCGATCTGGTGGTGATGCCGACGCAGCGCATCCTGCCGCCGGTGCTCGACGATCTGATCAAGCGTGCGCACGATCCGAAACCGGCCGATCCCAAGGTCACTTCGAACTGCGCACCGTTCGACGTGTTCGGTCTGCCGGCGGTTTCGATTCCCTGCGGCTTCAGCAAGAGCGGTCTGCCGATCGGTCTGATGATCGCCGGCCCGCGCTTCTCCGAAGGCAAAGTGCTGGCGCTGGCGCAAGCCTATGAGAAGGCCACGCAATGGCATACGCGCAGGCCGCCGCTGACGCCGACGACGGTCAAGCCGCCGGTCGTCACCGGCTGATCGCCGCATGGCCGGCGACGCCTGCGCACCATCGACTACCCGATCCACGCCAGTCATGAAGACCGCATCGATCAAGTTGCGCGCGCGCAATTGCCTGCTCGCATTGGCATGCTCGACACTGCTGGCACTCTCGACGGCAGCGGCAGCGAGCGCCGCCGCCGCCGCCAAGGCTGCACCGGCACACAAGGCCGCAGGCTTCCATCTCGAAGAAGCCACCATCGATGCGATCCAGCAGGCGATCAAACACCGGCAGATCACTTCGACGCAGATCGTGCAGGCCTACCTGGCGCGCATCAAGGCTTACAACGGCGTCTGCGTGCAGCAGCCTGAAGGCATCCTCGGACCGATCGCGACGATTCCGCACGCCGGCCAGCTCAACGCGCTGACGACGCTGAACCTGCGTCCGGCCACGCGCACCGCGCTGGGCTTCGACGCACGCAAGGCGCGCAGCATGACCGATGCGATCGACAACGATCCGATGCTGCCGGATGCGCTCGAAGTCGCCGCCGCGCAGGACCGCTATTTCGCCAGCACCGGCAAACTGGTCGGCCCGCTGCACGGCGTGGTGATCGCGATCAAGGATCA
>JAQGNU010000210.1 GCA_028291645.1 Nevskia sp. | reverse complement strand
CCCGGAGCGCAGGAACCGAAGCATACATATCAGTATGTGAGGATTCCCCCATCCATTGAATGGGCCGGATTCGCGCGAGATGCCGAGCGCAGTAGCTTATTCAGAGGTTCCCTCAGCTCTTGTGAATATCGCCGCTGCCGTGGCTGACTACGGTGACGCGCTGCGGATCGCCGCTGTAACTGATATCGCCGCTGCCGTTGGTGACGGCATTGATCGATTCGGTGGCGGTGACGCTGGCGTCGCCGCTGCCGCTGATTTCGACCGTCGCGCGCTTTGCACTCAAGCTGCGCAATTGGGCGTCGCCGGAGCCGGAGATGCGCAGCGCCAGTTCGTCGACGGCGCCGTCGGCCTTGATATCGCCGGAGCCTTCGATCTGCAGTTTCAACTTGCCGCCGTTGACGCCGTGCAGCGCGATGTCGCCGCTGCCTTCGATCTCGATGGCATCGAGCGCAGGCAGTTGCACGCTGACCTTGAGGTCGCGATGACTGCGATAGGAGCCATGCGAGCTGACGACGAGGCGACCGTCGTGCACCGACAGGTCGATCAGATCGAGCAGATTGTCGTCGCCGATGACGCTGACCTGCTGCGGGCTGCCGAAATGGACTTCAACGTCGGTGCTGCCGTCGATGTCGATCGCGTCGAACGGCGGCAATTCGCGCGTCTGCGTGGCGACATTGCCGGACCCGCTGGTCATGCGGTCGAACAGGCTGTGATGCGCACTATGTTCGCTGCTGTGGTCGCTGCCACAGGCGGTGGCGGCAAGCACGAATGGTGCAGTCGCGATGGCGAAAGCGGTGGACAGCAGGACGCGGTGGTGCAGGTTCATCGGCAATGCTCAGCGGCGAATGTAAACCTCAGATGCGCCGAGTAGCCCAAATGGTTGCAGCCCGATCAGGATTGTCGCCAAAAATGCTCGGATGGACGCTCGGGTGGGGGCTGCCGCCAGGCGCGCGTCTGATAGAGGAGAACGCACCTGGGGATTTTGTCTTGATCGAGAAAAGCGGTTGGTCCTTGCTGTCGGACACGCGCAGCGATGAGGCCCGCTTGAAGAGGCAGTCGCTTGCATTCGTGCTGTGCATGACGATCGGCCTGGCGTTCGCGCACGAAGCTGTTGCCGCCGGCAAGTTCCAGGTGGAAGAAGCCACCATCGACGGCATTCAAAGCGCCATCAAGAGCGGCCAGACCAGCTGCAAGGACGTGGTGCAGGCCTACATCGATCGCGCCCGGGCCTATAACGGCATCTGCACCAGCCTCGTCACTGCGGACGGTGCCAGCATCAAATCCGCGAAGGGCTACATTCGTGCCGGCGCGCCGCTGGTGTTTCCCAGCAAGACGGTGAAGGCCGCAACGATCTTTCCGGACCTGGGCCAGTACAGCGGCGTGCCGCTCGACTATGGCCGCATGGAGCGCACCGTGTCCGATCCGAGCGTGTTCGCGCAGATGGGCATGCGCGTGGGCATTCCGAATGCCGGACAGCTCAACGCGCTCGAAACCCTGAACATCCGCGGCGAGCGGTCGGTGACCTGCAAGGGCGCGTTCGATGCGCCGCCGTCGAAGGGGCCGCTGCCTGCCAAGGCGCCGCCCGGCTGCGAGAGATTCCGCCAGCAGCCGGACGCGCTCGAACGCGCCGCCGAACTCGACGCGCAGTACGGCAGCCATCCTGATCTGAACGCGATGCCGATGTACTGTGTCGTCGCGGCGTTCAAGGATCCCTACGACACCAAGGATATGCGGACCACCGCGAACGACGACGTCAACTTTGCGATGGACGTGCCGCCGACGGATGCGACCGTCGTCGCCGAGCTGCGCGCCAAGGGCGCGATCATCTACGCCAAGTCCGTCGCGCATGAATTCAATGGCGGCCCCGGCAATCCGGGCGGGGCTGCGAAAGCGAAAACGCATCAGGTGTCCGGCGGCCAGGCGATGAATTCCTGGAGCGGCCAGGCCTGCAATCCCTACGATACCGAACGTGTGCCGCGCGGTTCGAGCGGCGGCTCCGGCGTTGCGATCTCCGCCAATCTGGCGACCGTCGGCATCTGCGAGCAGTCGGGCGCTTCGTGCCAGGGGCCCGCATCGAGGAATGGCATCGCGATGCTGCTGACCACGAAAGGGCTGACGCCCGACGGCGGCGGCATCGGCTTCCAGTGGTTCAACGACCGTTCCGGCATCCACGCCCGCACGCTGGCCGATGCGGTTCGCGTGCTCGATGCGCTGAAGGATCCGGTGAACGGCTACTACGATTCGCGCGATTCCTTCACTGCCTTGCCGAAGGCGCTGACGCCGGACAAGCCCTACGCCAGCTTTTCGATCAGCGACGCGATGCTGAAGCAGGATGGCAAGCCGCTCAAGGGCATCCGCATCGGCATCATCCGCGAGCACATGGTCAAGACCACGCGCAATCACGAGGACATCAGCGACCGCATCGACCAGGAGATCGAGACCGTGCTGCGCGATCAGCTCGGTGCCGAACTGGTCGAATCGGTCACGCCGGATTATCCGGACGATCCGGATGTTCCGAACATGCGCTACACCTTCGCCGATGCACTGTCCGAACTGCTGCCGCAGTTCATGCCGGAGATCTTCAAGCGGCGCAACAAGAAAGGCGAGCTGGCGTTTGCGGTGCCCGGCTACGACGTGAGCTCGTACGACTATCTGCTCAAGCTGAGCAAGCACGAAGCACCGCTGACGCCCGCGGTCAACATCACCAATTTCGTGACGTTTGCCGCCGCACCCTGCAGCACCTCGCTGTGCAGCGACTTTGCCTTCGACGCCGATCGCTACCTGAAGGATCGTGGCGATACGAAGATCGGCAACTGGTCCGCCTGGGTCGCGAATGCGAAGTTCCGCGAGGACGCTTCACGCGCGGGTGCTGAGAACTGGGCGAATTACCAAGGTCACGAAGAAGACGGCAGGGCCGACAATCTGGCGCGCAGTTACATCGCCCGGTTGGCGCTGGAGAAGCTCATGCACGAGAACCACATCGATGTGTTCGTGCATCCGGAGAACACCGTGCCGACACCGAAGATCCAGGGCCCGAATGTCGGCAGCATCAGTCTCGATGGCATCACGCCGTTCTTCCAGATTCCGCGCGTCGTCGTGCCGGCCGGCGTCACCGACGTCGTCTACGAACCGCAATACGCCTTGAATGCCGACAAGACGGATTATGTTTCGGTGCTGGCGCCGGGAACGCCGAAGTCGAAGCTGGCGCATCCGATGCCGATCGCGATCACGTTCTTCTCCGGCCAAGGCGATGAGCCGATGTTGATCAAGGTCGGCACGGCCTACGAAGCGGCGACGCATCATCGAATACCGCCGCCGGATTTCGGACCGCTGTCCGGCAAGCAGTAATGCGTCGGCAAGCCAATCCAGGAATACAGCTGATCATGCTTCGCGCAACGGCTGCTCATCTGATTCTGCTGCTGGCCGTATCGGCCTGCGCGACTGTTCCGGCGGCGCCGGACACGTCTGCGGATTCGCCAGCTGTCTCTGCGGACAAAGGTAATGATCCGCTGCGCGCGCGGCTGATCGGCACCTGGAAACTGGTCGCGATCCGCGACCGCGATGCGGCCACCGGCGTCGAAACGCCGGCGGCACGCGCTGCCGACGGCGGACAGTTGATCTACACCGCGAATGGACGGCTATCGGTACAGATCGTCCGCGTTGGCCGCGCACAGCAGGCGCCGGGTTCGGCCGATGGATTCAGCAGCTATTTCGGCCGCTGGGAATTGCTGGCGGCCGAAGGCTGCGTGATTCACTACCAGGACGGCAATCTCACCGTTGCACAGATCGGCCAGGCGGCGAAGCGCTACTACTCGTTCGATGCCGCAGGCTGGCTTTCGCTGGCCACGCCGCCACGCAAACGCGAAGACGGACGCGACATCAGTTCGGTGTTCGTCTGGGAGCGAATTCCGTAACGCGCCAATAAGCGTCCGCGCCAGCAGGCCCGTCGTCTGCCTGTGTAAAGCCACACCCGCATTCAAACTATTTGGCGTCGCCGGGTATCCTGACTTATTGGCCGGCGCGCACGGGGTGTTCCGGCTGCAAACCTTTTTCGCTTTCTCACGGGATACAGACATGACCTTGGTCGCTTTCTGTCGTAAGCGCGTGACGGCGTTTGCCGTCGTCGCGCTGTTGTCGAGTGCTGCGCCGGCGTTCGCCGGGGCTGATGCGGCGTCGGCCGCCGCCAATCCGCAGTGGTCGCAATTCCTCGATGCCTATCGCGAGGCCTATTTCGTTGCGCAGCCGGCGTTCGCGGTGACGCAGGGTCGTCACGAGTTCGACGGCCAGCTGCCGGACTGGAGTGCTGCCGGTATTCATAAGCAGGTCGCCTGGCTCAAAGCCGAGCGGCTCAAGGCTGCTGCGTTCAAGGACAAATCATTGACGGCTGAGCAGCGCTTCGAACGCGATTACCTGCTCGCGCGCATCGACACCGATCTGTTCTGGACCGATGAAGCGGCGATGCCGTTTCACAATCCCTCGTTCTATCTCGACGGCGGTCTCGAACCGAGCGTCTATATCGCGCGCCCGTATGCGACGCCAGAAGTGCGCCTGAAGGCGTTCATTGCCTATCTGAAGGCAGTGCCGGTCGCGACTGCGCAGATCCGCGCAAATCTTAAAACGCCGCTGCCGAAAACCTTCGTCGATCGCGGCATCTCCGCGTTCGGCGGCTACGCCGGTTTCTATCGCGACGATGCGCCGAAAGCGTTTACTGCAGTAACCGATCCGGCGCTGCAGGCCGACTTCAAGGCGGCGATCGAGCCGGCGGCGCAGGCGATGCAGGGCATCGCCGACTGGCTCAAGCAGGAACAGCCGAAGGCCAACGACAACTTTGCGCTCGGCCCGAAGAAGTTCGCCGACATGCTGTGGAAGACCGAACGCGTCAATACGCCATTGAAGCAACTCGAAGCGGTCGGCAAGGCCGATCTGGCGCGCAATCTGGCGTCGCTGAAAGAAGCCTGCACACAGGTGTTGCCGGGCGGCACGCTGCACGCCTGCATGGACAAGGTCAACGCCGATAAGCCGCAGGGCGGCGCGGTGGACGGTGCGCGCAAGCAGCTCGATGCGCTGCGCCAGTTCATCATCGATCAAAAGCTGGTGACGATCCCCAGCACCGAGAAAGCGCTGGTCGATGAAGCGCCGGTGTATCAGCGCTGGAACTTCGCCTACATCGACATTCCCGGTCCATATGACAAAGGCATGCCGTCGACCTACTACATCGCGCCGCCGGATCCGAGCTGGCCGCAGGCCGAGCAGGACGCCTACACGCCGGGCAAGAACGTGCTGCTATTCACCTCGTCGCATGAAGTCTGGCCCGGTCACTTCCTGCAGTTCCTGCATTCGAACCGCTCGCCGTTCCAGTTCGGCCAGTTGTTCGTCGGCTATGCCTTCGCCGAAGGCTGGGCACATTACAGCGAGGAGATGATGTGGGAAGCCGGCCTTGGCAACCACGAGCCGGCGGTGCATGTCGGTCAATTGTCGGAAGCGCTGCTGCGCAACGTGCGTTTCCTCTGTGCGATCGGCATGCACACGCAGGGCATGAAGGTCGAGACCTGCGAGAAGATGTTCCTCGAAGACGGCTTCCAGGACGCCGGCAATGCGCGTCAGCAGGCCGCGCGCGGCACCTACGATCCGGCGTATCTGAACTACACGCTGGGCAAGCTGATGATCCGCAAGCTGCGCAGCGACTGGACCGCGACACGCGGCGGCCGCGATGCCTGGCTCGCGTTCCACGACCAGTTCCTGTCGTACGGCGGTCCGCCGATTCCGCTGGTGCGCGCGCAGATGCTCGGCAAGGATGCCGGCAGCCTGTTCTGACTAATTTCGCTGAACTGCGGCGGCGCGAGAGCTAGTTCGCGTCGCCGCAGACGGCGAGTGTCCGTGTCGTCGCGCGGCGTTCGAGTTTCGCGCTGAGCACGGTCAGGCCCAAGCCGATCACGGTGACCACTGCCGCGGCCAGCGGTAGCGACGGATAGCTGTGTCCCGCCGCAAGCAGATGCGCGCCGAGAAAGGCGCCACCGGCATTGCCGAGATTGAACGCGCTCTGATTCAAGGTCGACGCCAGCAGTGGCGCTGCGCGCGCCTGCTGCTGCGAACGCGCCTGCAGACCGGGGCCGACGCTGAAGCCGAACAGGCCCAGCGCGAATACGCCGATCATCGCGGCAATCGGCAGATGCATTGCGTAGGCGAAAACGAGATACAGCATGATCAGCGTCAGCATCAGCACGATCAGTGCAGGCATCAGTTTCCAGTCGGCCAGGCGTCCGCCGAGCAGCGTGCCGACGGTCGCACCGAGACCGAACAGGCCGAGCAGGATGCTCATCGTATTCGGCGCGAACTGCGCTTCGTGTTCCAGCATCGGCGTGATGAAGGTGAACACGGTGAAGACGCCGCCGAAACCGAATACCGTCATCGCCAGCGCCAGCCAGACCTGCGTCTGCCGCAGCACGCGCAGTTCGCGGCCGAGACGCGCAGTGGGCAGATTCACCGCCGGTACCAGTCGCGCGATCGCCGCGAACGCGAGCGCGCCGAGCAGCACCACCGCCCAGAACGTCGCCCGCCAGCCGAAGTTCTGGCCGAGCAGCGTGCCGAGCGGCACGCCGATGATGTTGGCGATGGTCAGACCGCTGAACATCAGCGCGATCGCGCGCGTGCTTTGTCGCGGCGGCGCCAGATGCGCGGCGACGATCGCCGCGCTGCCGAAGAACGAGCCGTGCGACAGCGAGGTGATCACGCGCGCCGTCATCAGCCAGCTGTAACTCGGTGCCAGCGCGCACAGCAGGTTGCCGACGACGAACAGTGCCATCAGCCACAGCAGTGCGTGCTTGCGTGCGAGCTGCGAGGTGGCGACGGCGAGCAGCGGACCGCCGATGACGACACCCATCGCATAGCCGGAGATCAGCAGTCCGGCTTGCGGGATCGAAACCCCAAGGTCGCCGGCAACGTCGGGGACCAGACCCATGATGACGAACTCGGTGGTGCCAATGGCAAAGGCACTGACGGCAAGCGCAAAAATCGGCAGACGCATTTCAATGAATAAGGACAAGCGCGGCAGCGGCGCTGTGGCGGCGGCCGACTGCGGAAGTAGGGAGCGAAAAAACGCGGGCGGATGCTGTGGGTAATGCAGCTTCAGAACATGTTCGGCAGCGCAGGTTCCGAAGGTTTCCGGCGAGCGGCCGAAACCGCTTTGCCGGCTTTTCTGCGCGTGCCAATTATCGGCGTTTCGAACCGGGTATCGCAGCTAACCAAGCGCGCGCGCTGCAAACTGGCACGCGCATTGGCCCGGCGCATACGATTTATGTTGACACACTAATGAGAATCATTATTATCTAAGCCATGTCACGGCCCAACACATCTTCTGAAGTTCGCAGCCCGCGCGGCGACAGCGTCAGCGATGCGGCGGGTCGCGTGCAGGCCTTGCCCAGGCTCAACAGTCGCAAGCTGTTCGCCGATGCCCGCGAGTTGTTGATCGAGCATGGCGACGAGCTGTACCGGCTGCGCTGGACGCGCAGCGGCAAATTGATTTTGACGAAGTAGCCATGCAGTAGCGCCGTCGTGCAGACGGCGATCGCGGCAGTGCCGGCATGCAGGCCGGTCTGTCGCAGCAACGCCTAGCCAGCCACTTTCAGGCAGCCAGCCAGGGCGATCGAAGTGTTTCAACGATCGCTCCGGCTGAAGCCGGAAAGAGGCAGTGATGCAATACCGAATTGAGTGGCAGCGGGCGCGGGTATCGACAATCGCCGATCACCCGTATGCATACAGCGATGCGCTGCAGGCTTCGACATGAGCGCCGCGTTGAGCGTGCGCGATCAGCTGCTGCCCGCGAGTGCTTACGGCGGCGAGCGTCTGCTGATCTTTGACGCCGAGAGTCTGCTGCTCGATCCCACGCAGGGCATTCAGCACAGTCTGCTGGGCGCGCTGCAACAGCTCGGCCGGCGCTTGCCGGATCACGCGTTCCGGCATTGGTCGCTGCGCACGCCGCTGCGCGAAGCGCTGGCGATCCTGATGGACTGTCGCGATCCGCAGCAGCTGGATCAGGCCTGCGACTGCTTCTTTCAGCACTACGAGCAGAGCGGACGCTTCTGCTGCTCCTTGCGTCCGGGCGCGCTTGCCTTGCTGAACACTCTCGCTGGCGATGCGCGCTTCGAATTGCACTATCTGACCCACATCGGCGCGCAGGCCGCAGCACGTTTGCTCGACGTTTATGGATTCGGCAAGTTCGTGCGCTCGATCTTCACCAGCGAAGCACCCACTTGTCCCGGCGTGCGTCCGCACCTGATGCAGCAACTGGTGGCGAGCAGCTGCCAGCCACCATCGCGCTGGGTGTTATTGAGCGATCACCCCTACGAACTGATGACTGCGCAGGAACTGCATCTGCGCAGCATCGCGCTCGGCTACGGCCGTGCGCCGCTGCCAACGCTGTTGCAACTCGATCCCAGCGCGATCGCCGCCGATCTGCCGGATGTCAGTGCGCAGCTTGACGAACTGTTGCATCCGCCGTGCCGGCGGCAGCTGCAGCTGCCGATGCACAGTCACAGCATCAACTGAGGAGCGCAGCCATGGATTTCAGCTGGTTGCCTGCGGAGTTCGAAACGTCGTCGGAAGATTTTCTCGGCGGCAGTAGTAGCCGACGCGCACGCGCCGGCGATCCCATGGCAGTGTTGCGTTGCAGTGCTGCGCAAGCGGCCTTGATGCGGATCTATCGCGATCATGCAGGTTCGCGCCTGTGGAATTTCGCAACGACCGCGCGGCCGGGATTGCCGCGGCAGGTGCCGATCAACGCCGTGCGCGGCGCGCTGCTGAACCAGATGGCGCGCCTGCTCGATGCACGCCTGGTGGTGGCGCTCGGCACTTCGCGCGGCGTCGCCGCGATCTGGCTCGCCTGTGCATTGCGCGAGCACGGTCGCCGCAGCGGCGATCGCGGTGTCATCGGCCTCGAGCCGCTTGCCGCCGAAGCACAGGCGGCGCGTGAATTGCTGCGCAGCGCGGCAGTGGCGCGCTATGTCGATATCCGCGAAGGCTCGCCGCAATGCGAGTTCGCGCGCATCGACGAGCCGATCGACCTGCTGTTCATCGACAGCCATCTGAGCGCCACGCTCGGCGCGCCGCTGCTGCTGATCCAGCAATTGCAGCCGCGTCTGCGCAGCGGCGGCGCGGTGATCGTCGACCGCATCCGCCGCTGGCCCGAAGCCGCGGCCTGGCTGCGCGATCCGGCGAACGGCTTCAGCGCGATCACGCTGCCGTATTCGGCCGGCATCGAAATTTCGATCAAGAACTGAAACCGCACTGAACCTGAATCCGCAGCGACGGCGTCGGTCGCTGCTTCAATCGTGGCGTATCGCCGATACAACTGCGGCACTCAGCGCGTCGCTGCGAATGCACCACTCGTTTCAGTCTGCAGCCGCCACCGCCGCTCCGCCACCCGCCGGACGCCGCACCAGCCAGCACAGCGGAATCAGCGCGACCGCGAGCCAACCGGAGAAATAGAACAGGTCGAGTGACGACAGCAGATAGCCCTGGCCGATCATCGTGCGTGTCATCGCGCCGGCGGCGGCCTGGTCGCCGAGGCCGAGTGCATGCAGTTGTCCGAGCGATTCCTGGTAGGCCGGTGCATAGACGTTGACCGACTCGGCCAGTCGCGACTGATGCAGCGCTTCGCGTCGATCCCAGAACGTGGTGGTGAGCGAGGTCGCGAAGCTGCCGGCGGTGATGCGCAGGAAGTTCGACAGTCCCGATGCTGCTGGTACCTTGTGCGGCGGCAGGCCGTCGAATGTGATCGCCAGCATCGCGACGAAGAACAGGCCCATCGCGATGCCTTGCACCATCAGCGGCATTACGAATGCGGCAAAGCTCGAATCGGCGGTGTAGCCGGCGCGCATGAAATACGAGATCGCGAAGAACACGAACGAGCCGGTGGCGAACCAGCGCGCGTCGTAACGTCCCATCAGTCGTCCGATCAGCGGTGAGACCAATACGGCGACGACGCCGCTCGGCGCAGCGACCAGGCCTGCCCAGGTTGCGGTGTAGCCGACATAGGATTGCAGCCATAGCGGCATCAGCACGACGTTGCCGAAGAACACCGCGTAGCCGAGACACAGCGCGATACAGCCCAGCGTGAAGCTGCGCGAGCGGAACAGCGACAGGTCGACGATCGGCTGCTTCTCGGTCAGCTCCCAGATCAGCCAGGCGACGAAGCCGATCACGGTGACGATCGTCAGCACGACGATCGGCGTCGACTCGAACCAGTCGAGGTCCTTGCCCTTGTCCAGCATGATCTGCAGCGCGCCGATCCAGATGAACAGCAGTGCCAGGCCGACGCGATCGATCGCCAGTTTGCGGGTCGGCGTTTCGTGCGACTTCAGGTTGGTCCAGCAGATGAACGCGCAGAACAGGCCGACCGGAATATTGATGAAGAAAATCCACGGCCAGATGTAGTTGTCGGAGATATAGCCGCCGAGTATCGGGCCGGCGATCGGCGCGACCAGTGTCGTCATCGACCAGATCGCCAGCGCAGTGCCGCGCTTGGCCGGACCGAAGATATTGATCAGCAGTGCCTGGCTGCCGGGAATCATCGGACCCGACACCGCGCCCTGCAGCACGCGGAATGCGATCAGCGACGGCAAGCTCCAGGCCGCGCCGCAGAGGAACGATGCGGCGGTGAACAGCAGCACCGACAGCACGAACGTGCGCACCACGCCGAAGCGCTGCATCAGCCAGCCGGTCAACGGCACCGAGACGCCGTTGGCAACGGCGAACGAAGTGATGACCCAGGTGCCCTGATCGGTGCTGACGCCAAGATTGCCGGCGATGGTCGGGATCGACACATTGGCGATGGTCGTATCCAGCACCTGCATGAAGGTGCCGAGCGCCAGCGCCAGCGCGGTGATCGCTTTGGCGCCGCCGATCAGCGGTGCCGGCGCGGCGGCGCCGTCCTTGACTGCCGCGTCGCTCACGGTTGCGCGGCCGTGCTCGCAGGTTGATTGGCGACGGCGACCTTGGCATCCGCCGCGTGCGGGCGCCGCGCGCCTTGCGGATTGGTGCGGCTGAGCGTGTCGGCCTTATGTGCGCCGGCATTTTCAGCAATGATTTCGGCGATGCGGGCATCCACTGCCGGATCGTCGCCGGCACTTTCCTGCGTCGGCTGCGGCGTGTTGCGCACGGCGGTCGCGACCAGCGGACCGCTGGCATCGCGCACATCGACACGCACCGCAGTGGACAGACCCACGCGCAGCGGACTGTTCTTCAACTCCTGCGGATCGAGCAGGATGCGCACGGGCACGCGCTGCACGATCTTGGTGAAGTT
>JAQGNU010000139.1 GCA_028291645.1 Nevskia sp. | reverse complement strand
GCTGCAGCCGCGCCGAGCCGGAGGAGTCATGAAGGGAAGTTGCTGGCGCGCAAGACTCGTGTTGTGGTTGCCGCTGTTGGGCTTGAGCGTGCCCGCCACAGTCACCGCCGCCAGCTTCCAGCTCGGCGATGTCGCGATCGATCTCAACAGCAACCTGAGCAGCGGGGCCGACCTGCGCCTGGAAAAACAGGACCCGCGCCTGATCGGCAAACTCAACCTGCCCGGCCAGCAGAATCTCTGCGCCGCCGACGACTGCATGTCGCTGACCGGCAACGCCGCACCGAACCAGCGCCTGGTCGATGCGCCCGGCGCATTCAGCGGCGCCAACCACGATCAGGGCGATCTGAACTACAAGCGGTACCGCATCACCGCGGCGACCACCAAGCTCGATTCCGATCTGAGCGTGACCTGGGGCAAGCTGCTGCTGCGCGCACGCGGCCTCGGCTTCGTCGACGCCGAGAACATCAACTTCGACGACCGCCATCCGGATACGCATTTCCAGCCGGGGACGACGCATCGCGGCGGCAACATCACGCGGCAATACGCCGGCGGCGGTCAATTGCTCGATGCCTACGGCCAGTACAGCTTCGACCTGTGGCAGCGGCCGGCCAGTATCACCATCGGCGAACAGCAGCTGCACTGGGGCGAAAGTACCTTCGTCGCGCTCAACAGCCTCAACGAGATCAATCCGCCCAACGCCAACGTACTGCACATGCCGGGCAGCGAGATCAACGAAGTGTTCCAGCCGGTGCCGCTGGTGACGCTGTCGTTCGAGCCGATCGAGCATTTCACCACCGATGTGTTCTACCAGTTCGACTGGAAGCCGGTGAAACCGGATGCCTACGGCAGTTTCTTCTCGACCAACGATATCGCTGCCGGCGGCAAATACGCGATGTTCGGGCTCGGCAGTTACTCGGAAGATCCGAACGGCCAGTTCCATCCGCAGGGATTTCTCGGCCTGATCAGCGCCTCCAGCCGCGCAGCACAGGTGTTGCCGCAAAGCTACGGCTACGCCAAGAGCCAGGGCGAATACGGCATCCATCTGAGCTACCTCGCCGACTGGCTCAACGACGGCACCGAGCTGGGGTTCTATTACATGAACTACCACAGCCGCTTTCCGTACATCAGCGCGATCGCCTCGCAGGAATCCTGCGCACGCAACTCGACCAATGCGGTCGGTGCGACGCTCGCCTGCCGCGGTTTCGATGGCGGTCTGCGCACGCAGACCACGGCCTCGCTGCTGAATTTTCTCGGCCTGCCGCCGCTGCCGGCACTATCCGACGCGCTCGATCCACTGCTGGCGATCGCACTGGCCAATCCGGTCGGGCTCGAACCGAATCCGATCGATACCGGCAAGCTGTTCCTCGACTATCCGGAAAACATCCATCTGTTCGGCATCAGCTTCAACACGACGCTGTTCGGCTGGTCGTTCGCCGGCGAATATTCGTTCCGGCCGAACCTGCCGGTGCAGGTGCAGCTGACCGATGTCGTCTTCGCCGCGCTGCAGCCGGCGTTCCCGCGCCAGGACATCGTGCTCGGGCCATTCACGCTGCCGAGTTCGCGCAGCGCGGTGCCGGACTACCTCAGCGTCTATCGCAAGCAGGACATCCAGCCGGGCCAGCGCGTCGCCGGCTACGAACGCCTGCAGGTCGGCCAGTTCGATCTGACCGGCATCCGCGCGATCCGCAGCAACCCGATCGGCGCCGATCAGATCCTGCTGATCGGCGAAGTCGGCTTCACCCAGATCTTCAATCTGCCGAAGCTCGATCAACTGCAGTTCGAAGGCGGCGGCGGTGCCGCCGATACGCATCACAGCCCCGGCACGGATGGCACCGGCACCGGCGGCGTACCCGACGCGCGACGCCAGAACCCGACGCAGCAGAACGGCAACTTCGCGACCGCGTTTTCCTGGGGCGTGCGGCTGGCGCTGCAGGCGCAATACAACGACGTCATCTTCGGCTGGGCGTTCAAGCCGCAGCTGGCGCTGTTCCGCGACATCTCCGGCACCGCGCCGTTCCCGCTGCAGAACTTCATCGAAGGCGTCACCGCCGCGGTGATCGGCACGCAGATCAAGCTGACGCAGAATTTCGGCAGCCAGATTCTGTATCAGATCTACACCGGCGGCGGCGATAACAACGCGTTGCGCGACCGCGACAACCTCAGTCTCAGTTTCAGCTATTCGTTCTAGGGAATCTCTGAATAAGCTACTGCGCCACGAACACGTACTGCCAGCCCCATTCGCGCGCGGCGTTCGGATACTTCACCGACAGTGCATCGGGCAGCCAGACTTCCGCCCGGCCCGCAGCTGCGTCTTTCTCGTAGACCAGACGGCGCAACTGCAGATGCGCACGCAACTCATCCCGCAGCGAATCCGGCAGCACTGTCATCCGGTCTTTGCCGCCCTTGCCATCGCGCACCGTGATCTGCAATTTTGCAATATCCACATCCTTGACGCGCAGGCGCACGCACTCCATCAGGCGCATGCCGCTGCCATAGAGCAGGCGCACGATCAAGGACATGGGGCCGTCGAGGTGCGTCATGAGCGCTTGCACTTCCGATCGCGACAACACCGTCGGCAGACGCCGCGGCTTCTTCGCCCGCACCACGTCCTTGATCCAAGGCACGTCCAGCGCGAGTACCTGCCGGTATAGAAACAGCAGCGCTGCCAGCGCCTGATTCTGCGTACTCGCCGCGACCTTGCGATCCGTTGCCAGATGAGTCAGAAATGCCGCCATCGCCTCGGCGCCCAACTCGCGCGGATGACGCTTGTCGTGGAACCGGATGTAGCGTTTAATCCAGTCGATGTAGGCTTCTTCGGTACGCAGGCTGTAGTGCAGGGTACGCAGCTTTCCGCGCACCTGATCCAGCAAACGTGGTGCAGGGACAGAGTCGGTGTTCATAGCGGCCTAATCCGGAAGGCAGACGAGGAAGCTATTGTTTAACAAGGGGCTGATCGAATGTGTGACGGATTAGACTGCAGGCACTACGTCTTAGACGGCAGCATGCTCAACCTAATTAGAAGTTGGGCATGAAAAAACCAGTGTGGGTTATTAACGAGCCGGACTGGAAACGGCGGTGTGCCGAAGTCGTTTCTATCGCGAATGCAATCCTCTCGGGTTCAGTCTCCCTTACTGAAGGCGCTCGCGTTCTCGTCGAACTGGGGCATTCGTTGCGTGCAATGAACAGCAAAGAGTTTTCAGTGTTCGTAGGCATCGCATCAGAAACAGACGCCTTCCCTGTGGGGGCAGTTCGCACTCATTGGCAAAGCGCCGCCCTACCAACTCTAGACGCAGAGCGGGCCGTTATCGAGGCGCGCTTTGCTAGGGCAGCAGAGCAGGCAGCAAAGCTACTCATTGCCGAGTACAGTCATGCCCAACCAATCATTCAAGCGGACCGCTAACGCGGCCGCTTAATTCGAGCGTTGGGCCTCATGAATAACATCTACGACACTATCCTGTGGCTCAAATCTGAGAGCACGGGCAAACAGTTTCCTGCCGTTCTCTTTTCCGCCGACACGGACATGGTAACGGCAGGCTGGGTCGCGCTTACAAGCTTAGAAAAGCAGGAGATAGTTGTTACTGAGCTAACACCCGATGAATACCGCGCAACAGCAAATGGCTCGTCCGGCTACCTGCAAGTCGAGAAGCGTATAAATGCTGCTCTTGGCAGAGCAGATTTGAAATGCCCATGGTTTGTCCGTGCGGAAGGGTCCGGTCCTAGCGGGAAGGGGCTGTCGTTTCAAGAATTCAGAAAAATCTACCGTCCCCCGGTCATCTACTATCGAGACATCTTCCAATCAGACGCGGTAGCACGAGAAGTGTCTCGTGTCTCACTCAGTCAGTTTGAGCAGGCCGGCGGCAAGCTGGTCGTCGTGCAATGAGGCCCAACAAGGCGTTCAAGCCGACGTTGCCGAAAAGCCGGCAACGCGGCTTAACTTAGGCGTTGGACCCCTTGGGGAGAGTGAGTTGAATATCCACGCGATCGTCTTAACGGGACTGGTTTTCCTGCCATGTGCGCAAACCGCAGCAGACTCGCCCGGCGCCGTGGTGCGTGGTGGCACCAACAGTCTGTTGAAGTCGGTTGGAGCCGAGGAAGACCAGTACATCGACGTTCGCGGCAGTTGGCTACCGGCTACTAGTTATGAGTCACCTCGCATCCCTTCTCAAAACGCAACGACAATCTCATGTGGGCGGGCTTCGTCTGAATGCCTTGAATCGCAGGCTACTGTGACGCAAATCGGAAGCGGGGCACCGCTGCTGTCAGCCCTTACTGTCAAATACCAGATCGTGTCGTGGGAAGAAGATGTAGTGGTAGCAAAGCGCATCAATCCACGTGGTGTTCCAATCAACTGTTTATTGCAGCTCACCCCTTCTCAGGGTCTCGCAATCCTGGAGTGTACTGAAAGCTCCGATAACAACTATTTTCGCCCCGCCAAGCAGACGTACACCATTGTGGCAAAGGAGCGCTATAACGTTCCGGGCCAATGGCCAGCCGTAACACCTCCACGGGACAAGTGATATGTCGGGGTCCAACAATCGCTTCCAACCGACGTATTCGCCTCCGCTTCGCTACGGCAAATCCGCGGCTGAAACTAAGCATTAGCGCTCATGGCCAGAACGATATTGCTCATCGCGGCACCAAAAGACTATGAGCAGCTCATAGCTTATTGTGGCGGCCTGGGACTGCATCTCCTTCCAATGCAGATCGGTCAATCGGTTGCGGTACCCGCTGATGGTCCTGTCTGTTATCTCGGCGCTTCACACGAGTCAGAACTACGCCCCTACGGTAGCCCGCCCATCCAGATCTCCGATGCCAGGGACCCATTGTTGCTTTTCGTCCGTCCCTATTACGCGCCACCGTATCTCACCGACGGGCAAAATCAGCCTCAATGAAGACAACAAGGCTATCTCAGAGCAAATCAGGCCTGCCTTCGAGAAAATCAGGCGATGGGTGAAAAAGCATTGGCATAAGACAGAGCAGTTCGCGTCCTATGTTGGCCCCGAAGCACATGCTCTGCTCAGCGCCAATGAAGCGGAGTGGCGTTCATGCCTTCACGCCGCCAAAGGCCACGTGGTGCTCGTATGAGCGCTAACCTGGCGGTCAAGCGGACGGACCGAAAAAGCCCGGCCCGCCGCTTACCTCTGCGTTAGGCAGCAGAAGAATCCAAGCGAGTCCATCATGGCCGAGAAACAGCTGCTACAAGGTTCATGTCACTGTGGTGCAGTTCGCCTCACGCTACCATCAGCGCCCGAGAAGGCGACCAAGTGCAACTGCTCCCTCTGTAGGCGCCTTGGCGGACTCTGGGCGTATTACGAGTTCGGGACGGTTCGGATAGAGGGACATCCGGAAAACACCGCCGAGTACATCTGGGGCGACAAGACGCTGCGTAATGTGCGTTGCAAGACCTGCGGGTGCGTGACGCATTGGGAGCCACTCGCGCCGGAACCCGGTGGCAAGCATGGCGTCAACCTCAGCAACTTTGATCCGCGTCTTCAAGAGTCTGTTCAGGTTCGCCGTTTCGATGGTGCAGACACTTGGACATTCATCGACTGAGCGGCACCACCGCAATGCCGCCTAACCCTTCCATCGAGCGGACGCCTTCCAGCGTGCTTCGCACGCTTCCAGTCGCCGCTCATATCAAACGTTGGGTGAGCATACCAACGGGACTGACGTGGACATGATGACCGTGCAAGATGAGCGATTCTGATTAATGGAGAGCGGACTATGAAACGGGTGTTGTTTGTTGGCCAGGAGCCGGAAACCGTAGATTTTTCTGATCCGGCGCTGCCGCCGGGGTTCAACGCTGAGAAAATTCATGCCGGCATCGCGGCTGGGATGAAGCAAATGTCGGAGCGCGGGTGGCATGCCGATCTCTGCTTGGTTGGTCCAGACGAATCCGCGAGCAGCACCGTTGGACGCAAGCTTGCAGGCACGATCTACGATTGCGTTGTCATTGGGGGTGGAATTCGTATTCCCCCGAAGAGCTTGCTGCTTTTTGAGACGCTCATAAACGCCGTGCATAAATCGGCTCCGAGCGCGTTCATCGCTTTCAATACCAAGCCCGAAGATACCGGGGCAGCTGCGGCTCGCTGGGTAAAAGGCGATTGAGTGGAGTCTTCGCGCAGCGCGGGCGTGTTTTTTGATCGCAAGGCGTAGACGAAAGCCGCTGTGAACGTTTGCCCGCCCGACCGGCCATAAGCAGCCATGGCCGGCGGCTTAATTAGAGAAAACGGAGTTCACGATGAGCCAAGTTGGGTCCGACTTCATTCCGGCGGGGTGGCATGACATCACGCCGCGAATCGTGGTGCGCGAGGCGCAGCAACTCATCGAGTTCGTAAAGCATGTGTTCTGCGCCACAGGAGACTATCGCCCTGACGTTCCCTGTGTGGTGGGCATCGGCAGCTCGAAGATCATGATCAGCGATGCTGGGGTGCGTACTCCCAGTTCCGCCTTCCTGTACGTTTACGTCGCCGACACAGACGAGACCTACGCCAGGGCCATCCAGGCCGGCGCCCGCTCGTTGGAAGAGCCATCGCTGATGCCGTACGGGGATCGTCGTGCCATGGTGGAAGACCAATGGGGCAACACCTGGCAGATCGCCACGTATCTCGGCAGTCTGGCCGCCCAGCAAGGCGCTTAAGCCAACGGTCCCGCTTCGGCCATGCACAGTTCCAGTCGCCCACTCTCGAGGCGTTAAACTGCGGCGCTGCCAGACACGGTAAAAGGTGGAATCATGCCGGCTGACAAGATATCGATCATTCGCGTCAGCTATGCGACGTAAGTCAACAAGGAATCCCCATGCCACTCGTTACGCTCACCGTCCGCAAGCCAAAATCGGCCGCCTTCAAATCCACCGTGCTCGATGCGGTTCACGCCGCACTTGTTTCATCAGGCGTCCCTGCGGCAGACAAATTCCAGCGGGTCATTGAACTCGACGCCGAGGACTTTCGCTTTGATACGAACTACCCCGATCTTCAAACGGAGCGCAACAACGACTTTGTGCTGGTTGAAATCCTGTGGTCGGTAGGTCGCAGCGTCAAGGTCAAGAAAAAGTTACTGCAAGAGCTCATGAGCACGCTTGCCGCGGCAGGCTTCAACACAGAAAACGTCATGGTTTGCTTTAAAGAAACCTCGTGGGAAAACTGGGCGTTCGGTGGCGGCCGCCTGATTCACACCTGAGCTGTTCGCGGTGAAGAAGCGACAAGATCAACGGCTGATACGAGCATCTCGGAACACGCACAACAGTCCGACGAAATAGAGCGCATGTGACTCCCGAAGAGGCGATTACTTTCATCCGCCGGCATGGCGTCGTACTGGAGGCGTCTACGGGCGCGGTGCCTTCGCTGGTCGAGGCCATCCTTGGCGCTCCGGTCCGCGGCAGTTGGTGGTCTCATCCGCGTGGCAAGGAAATCTTCCAGATCACGCGGGCAGTTCGCGCATCGGAGCACATCCTGGTGTGTCGCCTGATCGCCGGCAAAGTCACATTTGTGCATCGCAAGCTTTGGCCGGCCTTGGTGCGCAGCGCGGATCACTTCCCGCCCGCGCGGCTTGCACGGCTGAGCGAAGAGCACACGGCTTCCGGTCGCCATGTCGTCAGGACCACACCGTTTCCGGCCTGGGTTCCTGCCGCAGTGTCGGTGCAGGCCGGCAAGCTCACGGAGCAGGCCGCCCTGGACCTATTGAATGCCAGCATTCCGGGAATAAGCTAGTCCCAACCGATTGCGCTTCAGTGGTTCTGTGCCATCCGCTTCAGGCTGGCGGGATCGAAGTGGCTGTCCGCATAGCTTGCTTCGAAATTGATGATCTCGGTGTTCTCGTTGATCATCGCGGTGGTGAAGTAACGCCGGCTCTGCAGGTCGTAGATGATTTCCGGAATCGCGGTGGTCGTCGGAATGAACGGCGCCGTCAGCAGATGGCCTTCCTGGAATTTCCACAGGATGTTGTGGTTGTCGTAGCAGTCCACCGCGACGATGCTCCAGCTGTCTTCGTCGACATAAAACGTGCGGCGCTTGAAGCTGTGGCGCACGCCGTCTTTCAGCGTTGCATCGACCACCCAGACGCGATGCAGTTCGTAGCGCGCGAGGTTCTGGTTGATATGGCCCGGCAGCAACAGCTGCTTGTAGCTCACCAGCGGCGCCGGCGCGTTGATCGTGTAGGAGTTGTACGGAATGTACATCTCCTTCTTGCCGACCAGCTTCCAGTTGTAGCGATCGAGCGCACCGTTGAAAGTGTCGACCTGATCGGTGAACTGCTCGCCGTCGGTGCCGACGTTGGGATTGTCGTAGCCGACGTCGGGCGCGCGGTTCACGCGGCCGAGGCCGGGATCGAAGATGTACGCCACGCGGTTGCCGATGAAGGGTTCCTGCACCAGCGTGATCTGACCGGCGACGCGCGGCGGCGCGATCACGCGCGACAGGTAGAACGCGAAGATTTTGTTGTCGGCCGCCGGCGGCTCCTTCAGGTTGGCGTACTTGAACTTGACGTCTTCGACGATCTTGGTCAGGTTGACGCTGCCGTCGGGTTTGACGATGGCCTGGTCGTTGAAGCGCTGCACCGCCGAGCCGCGGAACTTGAGCTTGTGATTCCAGATCACCTCGGCGCCGCTCTTCGGAATCGGGAACGGAAAACCGGTGGCGGCGCCGACCACGCCATCGGTGCCTTGCAGCTGCGCGCTGGTGGCGTTCTTCAGCGTCGCCGCATTGATCGCATCCGGAAAGAACGCGGTGCGCACGGTCGGATAGACGATCAGGCGGTAGTCCGCGTACTGCTTCAGCAGGGCCTTGTGGCCTTCGCTGAGCTTGTCGGCGTACTGCGCCATATTGGCCTTGGTGATGACCAGCTTGGGGCGGTCGGATTTATCCAACTGCGCTTTCTCGGCCTGGTAGATCTTCGCCAGCGCCGGTGGAAAATCGTAGGGCGGTTTGGCCGGCACGCCGTCCAGCGTGTTGCTGCCGGCGAAGCCGCCAGCGTAGGCCTGCTTGACTTCATCCGGCGTCAGTTTCAGCACTTTCTCGCGCAGTTCGCTCAGCTTGGCGCGCGTCAGATGCTTCTGCTCGTCGCTGAAATTGCTGGCGCCGGTCCACTCCGGAATGCTGCCGTCGGCATTGCCGGCGCGGGTCGCGCCGACCGGCGTCAGATCCTTGCCGAGATGTGCCGCTTCGTCCGCGGAAACGGCCGCAACGGCCGCCGTGACGTGCAGCGCAGCGGCCAGCAAAATTGCCGAAGCAGCGGCGCTGCCAGCCGCAATTTGAATGCGTGTCCGAATCATCATGGGTCTCCTCAAATGGATCGGCGATTTCTTCTGGTGTTCGCTGCCGGCTCGCACCGCAACGGACTATGACCGCATGGCTTCGATATTAGCCAGCGCGGCCGCCGCGGATATGACTGGACAGCGTGAGACGACGGCGATACGGTCACTGCGCGCCAGCGCCGTTGCCCCATGCCGCGGATCAAATGGCGGCCGGCGGCGACGCCGGCAGCACCGCTGCCGCCGCTGCGGAGCGGCCGCAAGCCGCGGTTTTCAGTAAGCTTGTGCGAAGCGGCGCGGCAGCGGCCACGCGGGCAGCAGGAGAAGCTTGAATGCGGGATTCCGGGCAGCTGTTTCTGATGGCGCACCAGGCCATGGTGTCCGCCGGCCTGGACGTGAACGCGATTTACCGGCGCATCGGCTACGACGCCAACAAGCACGACATGCGCGAGCATCGCACGCTGCACGAATTGCAGCTGCAGTTCTGGGAAGCGATCGAGGCGGTCAGCGGCGACCCCGACATCGGCCTGCGGCTGTGCCCGCATCTGCCCGTGTACCGCGGCGAAATCCTCGAATATCTGATGCTGAGCTGCCCGAGGTTCGGCGAGGGCCTGCACCGCGTAGTCAAATATCTGCGGCTGGTCAGCGATGCCATCCAGGCGCGGCTGCAGGTGGACGCGACGACGCTGCGCATCTCCGGCGTCGTCACCCGCCTCAACGCGCCGCAGTTGCGCCACACCGAAATCTGCACGCTCTACGGCATGATCCAGTTCGTGCGCGAAATGACCGACGGGCAAGCGCGCCTGCTGCACGTCGGCCTGCGCTGCAAGCGCATTTCGCCGCAGGCGGACTACGAGCGCGTGTTCGGCTGCCCGGTGCGCTTCGAACAAGCGGAAAGCGAAATCTGTGTCGATCGCGCGCTGCTCGATTTCCGGCCGTCGCGCTGCAACGCCGAGCTGTTCCGCGTGCACGAGGAACTGGCGGCGTCGCGTCTCAGCAGCCTGTGGCGCCAGGATCTGATCGACCGCATCCGCGGCGTGTTCTCGCGCCGCGTCGAATTCATGGACTGCCAGCTGGAAGACGTTGCCCGCGAACTCGAGGTTTCGCCGCGGCTGCTGCGCTACAAGCTCGCCCAGGCCGGCACCACGTTCTCTGATCTGCTGGCGGACTTCCGCATGATCCTGGCGCGGCGCCTGCTGACCCGCACCGACGAACGTCTCGATCACATCGCCTATGTCACCGGCTTCTCCGAACCGAGCAGTTTCTACCGCGCGTTCAAGCGCTGGACCGGGGTGACGCCGATCCAATATCGCGAAGGTCATCGGCAGCCGGGTTTGGATGATCCGAGTACACCCAGCAAGCTCAAGGACAGCGCCGAGCTGCTGCTGCGCGATCCGTTGCAGGCGCGTCCGGCGCCGCGCAGCTCGGTGCGCTGAGCGACGCTGGCTTGCTCGGATACCAGCAATTGCTGGTATCCGCACACGCTCCACTTCAACCCATCTTGGCAACCATGCCGAGCGGCAGATGCCGCATCAGGAAGCCGAGCGGAATCCACGGCCATGACGGCACGCTGGCTTCGGCCGGCTCGCGTTCGATCGCGCGCACCAGCGCGCGGCAGCCGGTGACGGTATCGACCATGAACGGCGTGTTCTTCACCTTCTCGTTGATCTCCGAGCGGATGTAGCCCGGATAGATCGTGCTGACCTTGATCGGCTTGCCGATCAGGTCGGCGCGGATGCCTTCGGCGAGCGCGGCAAGTGCGGCCTTGCTGGCGGCGTACGTGGTGAGATTGCGCGGCATGCCGCGCATCGCGCTGACCGACGAGATCGCGACCAGATGACCGCTGTTCTGCGCGCGAAAAATTTCCAGCGCGGCTTCGCATTGCGCGAGTGCCGCGACGAAGTTGGTCTCGGCAGTCTTGCGGTTGGCGTAGAAGTAACCGGTGCCGAGCGGCTGGCCCTTGCCGACGCCGGCGTTGACGATGACGCGGTCGAGCCCCTGCAGATCCTGGTGGAATGCGCGGAACACTTCGAACACTGCATCGTAATCGTTGACGTCGAGCGCACGGATGACGACCTTGATGCCGGGGTGCGCCGCCAGCAATTCCGCCTTCAGTTCGTCCAAGCGGTCGGTGCGGCGCGCGCACAGCGCGAGATTGCGGCCGCGTGCGGCGAATTCGCGCGCCATGCCGCGGCCGAGGCCGGAACTGGCGCCGGTGATCAGAATGTTTTTGCGTAGGGTCATGGTTAAGTCCTAACGGTAAGTAATCAACTTGTGGCCCTTGTCGGACACGAGTCCTTCCAGATAGCCGTGTTCATTGAGCGTACTCAGACGCGGACCGGTCGAGCCCGACAGCAGCTTGGTGATCGAGGCGTTGGCAATCGTCCAGTTCAAGCGGAACGCCTGCTGATCCGGCAGACCCAGCAGCTGCCGCACAGCGACGCTGATCGCACCGCCCGAGGTAAACACCAGCGCGGTCTGGCTGCGTTCGAGACGCGCCTGCAGACGCGCCAGCGCGGCTTCGACACGCGCCGAAAACACCGGCCAGCTCTCCTTGTAATCGGCGTCGTGCGCGCCCTCGGTCCAGCGTGCGACCGCCTTGGCGAAGATTTCCTGGAAGCCCTGGCGTGGATCCTTGTACGTCGCCAGCGCTGCGGCGATGCCGAGTTGTGTGCGGAATTTCGAATCGAGTCCGCCGAGTACGTCGTTGTGATCGTATTCGTCCCAACCGGCGTCTTCATCCCACTGTGCCGGCAGGCCCATCATCTGCAGGCAGCCCGTCGCGGTTTGCTGATGGCGCCGCATGCGGCCACAGACGATCACGTCCGCCTGCAGCTTGCGCGCGACCAGCGACTCGCCGAGCACGCGCGCCTGTTGCTGGCCGAGCGCCGACAGCTCGTCGTATTCCTTCGCCGCGAACGAGGCCTGGCCGTGGCGGATCAGATAAATGGCGCTCAAGTTCGGGCACTCATCTGGAATTCTCGCGGATGATGCGCAGGCCGCGCAGGTTGAGATAGTTGGCCATTGCCCAAAAATTCTTGAACGCCGGATTGCGCGTCTGCCGGTGGTGATAGCGGTAGTAGATCTGCTGCATGATCACCGACAGCCGGAACAGGCCGTAGACCTCGTAGAACGCGAAGCTTGCGGGCTTGAGCTGCATGCGCTGGCAGTAGTAGTCCACCACTTCGCGGCGCGTCAGCATGCCGGGCAGCCAGGTCGGCTGACGCCGCAGCATACGCAACATGAAGTTGTCGTCGGCCTGGACCCAGTAGGCCAGGCTGTTGCCGAGATCCATCAGCGGATCGCCGAGCGTCGCCATCTCCCAATCGAGCACGCCGATCACGCGGGTCGGATCGTCGCGATCGAGCACGACGTTGTCGAGACGGAAATCGCCGTGAATCACGCAGGTAGCGACGTCGTCCGGCACCTTGGCCTTGAGCCAGTTCACCACCGGCCGCGCCGACCAGACGTTCCAGGTCGCCGCCTTGGCGAAGCGCTCGCTCCAGCCGTCGATCTGGCGCCGGCAATAGCCGCTACCCTTGCCGAGCTTCTGCAAGCCGGCCGCGGCGACATCGACACTGTGCAGCTCGACCAGCTTGTCGATCACATTCAGGCACAACTGCCGCGCGGCTTGCGGCGACAACTCGACACCGCGCGGCATATGCGCGCGTGGAATCACGCCTTCGATGCGCTGCATGACGTAGAACTCGTCGCCGATGACGCTCGTGTCCTGGCAATAGGCCAGCATCTCCGGCACCTGCGGAAACACCGGCTTCAGCGCGGCCTGCACGCGGTATTCGCGGCCCATGTCGTGCGCCGACTTCGCCTTGGTGCCGGCCGGCGGACGCCGCAGGATCAGGTCGGCATTCGTATAGCGCAGGCGATAGGTCCAGTTCGACGCACCGCCGGAGAACTGCGTGACTTCAGGCGCGCCGTCGAGCGTCAGGCTCTGCGCACGCAGCCAGGCGGTGACGGCCGCCGCATCGAGTTCCTCGCCGCTGCGTACTGCGCCGCCGCGATCATTGATGTTGGATTCACTCATGCGCTTTGATGAAATTCTCGATCAGTCGATTGACCTGCTGCGGCTGTTCGAGACCGGCGAGATGCGCGGTCGCCGGCATCACGAGGAACTCGGCGTTCGGAATCGCATTCGCCATGACCTGCGTCTCGGCAACCGGAAACGTCGCGTCCTCGACGCCGGCGACGACCAGCACCGGCGTGCGGATATTGGCGAGCAAGGCACGCTGATCCGGCCGCTTGGGCACGACGCTATCGATCGCCCAGCGCACCGAGCGCGGCTTGATGCGCTTCAACGCATCGCGGATGGTCTGCAGCACTTGTGGACGCTCGCGCCGCGTGGTCGGGCCGACAAAGGCGTCGATCACGCGCTGCACCAGCGGACCGCGGACGCCGATCAGCAGCACGATGCGGATCAGCATGGCGAATTCGAGTTTCTGACGCAGTCCGCACGGCGAGGCGGTGCAGTTCATCAGCACCGATACGCCGACACGATCCGGATGCAGTGCGGCGAACGTGCCGCCGATCATGCCGCCCCAGGAATTGCCGACGAAGTGCGCACGGCCGATGCCGAGCGCGTCGAGAATCTGCACGATGCTTTGCGCGCATTGCTCGAAGGTGAAGCCGCGCGTCAGCGATTCGCTATCGCCATGGCCCGGCGGATCGATCAGCACGACTTGATGCGTGCCGACGAAGTGCGCGGCCTGTGCCGACCACATGCTGCCGCTCATCATCAGGCTCGGCCAGAACAGGATGGCCGGACCGCGGCCGCCGACGTGCACACGCACGCGGCCGAGCACGGTCGGCACGTCGATGCTTTCGAGTGCGGTGAAGGCTTGCTCCGACGATACCGACCAGGCGCCGTCAGCGCTGCTGCTGCGAACTTGCTGCGCGCCCACCGAAATGTTCACCGCGCCTGCCCGGCCGGCCGCGGCTTGCGATGCATCACCGCTTCGGCGCGCTTGATCGCCGCATTGGCGAACATCGAATACGGCATGAAGCGCTTGAACCACCAGATGCGCTCCTCGGCCTTGTGCGTGAGGATGTGGAAGCGCTTCGCGGCAACGCCGGCCGCAACTTTCGCCGCGATTTCCTCGGGCCCGACCTTGGCCTTGCCGACCAGCTTGGCCGTGAAGTTGAGCAGGTCTGCGTTGGTCGAGCGCTGGGTTTCGTGCAGGTTGGTGCGGAAGAACGCCGGGCACACCACCGACACGCCGATGCCGTAACGGTGCAGTTCGATCTTCAGCGTTTCCGACAGCGCGACGACCGCCGCCTTGGTGACGTTGTACGCCGCCATCTGCGGCGGATTGATCAGCCCGGCCATCGACGCGATGTTGACGATAGTGCCGGATTTTTGCTGCTTCATCAGCGGCGTGAACACGCGACAGCCGCGCACCACGCCGAGCAGGTTGATGTCGATGATCCACTGCCAGTCGGCCAGCGTGGTTTCGTCGATCGGTCCGCTCTGCGCGACGCCGGCGTTGTTGAACAGGATGTCGACGCCGCCGTACTGCGCGAGCATCGCATCGCGTGCGGCAATCAGATCGTCTTCGACGGTGACGTTGCAGGTGATGTAGAAGGCTTCCGCGCCAAGCGCGCGCAGCGCCTGCAGCGTCTCCTCACCGCGCGCGTTGTTGATGTCGCCGATGCCGATGCGGCCGCCCTGCCGCGCGTAGTGTTCGGCCAGCGCGCGGCCCAGACCCGAAGCCCCACCGGTGATGAAGACGCGCGGACCGCCGTTGCCGACTGCACTCATGCCGCGGACTCTTTCTGCTTGGGCACGCGCGGCGCGTACTTCGCCAGCTCGACCTTGGCGATCATGCCGCGATGCACTTCGTCCGGACCATCGGCTAGGCGCAGCACGCGCGCCTGCGCGAACAAGGTCGTCAGCGGGAAGTCATAGGAAAGACCGCCGGCGCCGTGCATCTGGATCGCCGCGTCGACCACCTGCTGCAGCACGTTCGGCGCGACCACCTTGATCGCGGAGATTTCGTTAAGCGCGGCCATGCCGCCAGCCTTGTCGATCTTCCACGCCGCGTACAAGGTCAGCAGGCGCGCCTGGTCGATCGCGATGCGCAGATCGGCGATGCGTTCGCGGTTGCCGCCGAGATTGATCAGCGGCTTGCCGAAAGCGACGCGCGACAGGCCGCGCTCGATCATCAGCTGCAGCGCGCGCTCGGCCGAACCGATGCAGCGCATGCAATGGTGGATGCGGCCAGGCCCGAGCCGGCCCTGCGCGATCTGGAAGCCCTTGCCGGGACCGAGCAGCAGATTGCTCTTCGGCACGCGCACGCTATCGAACCAGACTTCGCCGTGCCCGCTCGGCGGATCGTATTCGCCAAACACCGGCAGCATGCGCTTGATCGCAACACCTTTGGTATCCAGCGGCACCAGCACCATGCTGTGCTGCGCGTGGCGGCCCGCCTGCGGATCAGTGAGGCCCATGAAGATCAGGATCTTGCAGTTCGGATGGCCGATGCCGGTCGACCACCACTTCTTGCCGTTCAGCACGATGTCGTCGCCTTCGATGATCGCGGTGGCCTGCATGTTGGTGGCATCGCTCGACGCGACATCCGGCTCGGTCATGCAGAACGCCGAACGGATTTCGCCGGCGAGCAGCGGCTTCAGCCAGGTGTCCTTCTGCTCCGGCGTGCCGTATTTCCACAGCACTTCCATGTTGCCGGTATCCGGCGCGCTGCAGTTGAACACTTCCGGCGCCAGCAGGCTCTTGCCCATCTCCTCGGCCAGCGAGGCATATTCGACATTGCTCAGGCCGGCACCGTGTTCGGCATCCGGCAGGAACAAGTTCCACAAGCCGGCGGCGCGCGCCTTGGCTTTCAGTTCCTCGAATCCGGCAGGGACTTTCCACTGCGTCCAGTCGAAGCCGTGCTTGCGCTCGATGATTTCGCGCAGATGCTTTTCCTCGACCGGCGCGATGTGCTGCTGCATGAAGGCGCGGATGCGCTTGAGGTAGTCCTGCGTACGCGGCGACTGGGCGAAATCCATGGCGGTTCTCCGGTTGAGCTGCGCACGATAGCGGCTGTGCGCCTATCATTCCAATCAATCCTGTGAATCCTGATACATATGATCTGTGAATGATTCTGCCAATCCGCGCCGCGACCTCAACCTGTTCCGCATCTTCCACGCGGTACATGGCTCCGGCAGCTTGACGCAGGCCGCAGCGCAGTTGCATCTGACCCAGCCGGCGGTCAGCAATGCCTTGTCGCGCTTGCGGCTGCAGTTCGACGATCCGCTGTTCGTGCGCGACGGCCGGCGCATGGTGCCGACGCCGCGTGCCAACCTGATTGCACCGCAGGTGGCCGCCGCACTCGACGCGCTCGACCAGGTGCTCAGCGGCGAGCAGCGCTTCGTGCCGGCACGCGCCGATCGGCGCTGCACCATCGGCCTGCGCGAACTGCTGGAGTTTTCGCTGCTGCCCGATCTGTACGGCGAGCTGCAGCGCGATGCACCCGGCATCAAGCTGCACAGCTCGCGCATCGACCGGCGCCGGCTCGAACGCATGCTCGCTTCCGGCGTGTTCGATCTGGCGATCGACGTGCGGCTGCCGGTCGGCGAGGACATCCGCCATCGCCTGCTGTTCCGTGAGGAACTGTGCCTGGCGGTACGCGCCGGCCATCCGTTCACGCGGCGCAAGCCGAGCGTCGACGACTGGCTTGCGGCACGCCACGTCGTCGTCGCCTCCAAACCCGGCGGCCCGGTGCTGGAAGACCTGGCACTGGAGCGGCGCGATCTGCGCCGCCAGATCGCGGTGCGCTGCCAGCACTACTACGCTGCTTGCCGCATGGTCGGGGCTTCCGACCTGGTGTTAATGCTGCCGCGGCATTACGCCAGCCAGCTCAGTCAATCGCTGGCGCTGCAACTGCTGCCGCCGCCGATGCACACGCCAGCGCTGGAAATCCTGCTGTACTGGCATCGCAACACCGAACGCGACGCCGGCATCGTCTGGATTCGCGAGCGCATCGTCGCGTTGACGCAAGCGCGCTATGCCGAGCGCGCTGACCGCAAGCACGCTGCCACTGCGGCCGTGGCCAAGCGAGCGCGACGCTAAATCTGCCGGTCTCGCCGGCGCCTCCGATTTCATCGGCGGCAGTTCCGCGCATTACACTCCGCGCCTTGCCCGAGACTGATCCGATGGAAGCGACGCATCCCGCATCACAGCGATTTGCCCGGCGCTGGCAGCCGTGAAAGGCCGGCACGGCGCCGGCCGCAAGACCGACACGCGTCTGCGCAGCTGGCATCAGCGCGCCGGTGTGGCAGCGTTCGCGTTCATCTGCTGGCTCGCCGCCAGCGGCATCCTGCTGAGCCGCAGTACAGACCTCGGCTTCGACCAAACGGACATCGGCTGGCCCTGGCTGATGGCCTTGTACGGCCTGCACGCCGAGGCACCGCAACAGGGCTATCGCGCAGGCACACACTGGCTCGCCAGCACCGAGGCTTGCACACTGCTCGACGGCCGCCGGTTGGCGCCGGCGATTGCGCAGCCGCTCGGCTTCATCGTCGCCGGCACGCAACTGCTGGTTGCGACGCCGCACAGCCTGGTGCTGCTGTCGGCCGATGGCGCGCGCATCGACGAACTGCGCGCGCCGATTCTGCCGGTCGCGAATCTGCGTCGCATCGGCGTGCTCGACGGCGCCGACGGCAGCATCGTCGTGCAGGATCTGGATGCCTATGTCAGCCGCGACGGCGGCGATCACTGGCGCGCGGTGCCGATCGAACAGGTGCACTGGTCGCAGACTGCAGCGCTCGACGATACGCAACGGCAGCAACTACTGCCGTATGCACAGCCGCGCATGCGCGTCGAACAGGTGCTGATCGATCTGCACAGCGGCCGCCTGTTCGGCCGTGTCGGTTCCTGGATCATCACCGCGGTTGGCGTCGTCGCCTTGTGGCTGGCGCCGAGCGGCTTCTTTATGTGGCTGCGCGCGCGTCGACGCAAGCGCCTGGCGCGCGAGCGCGAAGCGCCGATGCAATTGCTATGAAACCTCAGCGCACAATGCAGCGATAGCGCGGAACCATGAGCCCTGCTGATTCGGCAGCGATCGTCATCAAACGCATTTTCCTGGCGATGGGCACGCAGGTGTCGGTGACGCTGGCGCTCGACCACGCGCAGCGGCGCAGCGAGGCCGAGACCGCGCTCGACGAAATTGAACAGCGCATCACGCGCTTCGGTCGCGACTGCTGGGCCTGGGGCGATGGCCGGCTGGCGCAGATCAATCGCGAACTCGAGGCCGGCGGTGCGGTTACCCTGCCCGCCGATCTGCAGCCGCTGTTCCGGCGCGCCTGGCAGATCCGGCAGAAAACCGGCGGACTTTACGAACCGCGCGTCGCCGCACTGGTGAAGCTGTGGGGCTTCGCCGACATCAACCAACTCGGCCAAGCGCCGCCGGCAGCGGCGCAATTGCAGCCCTTGCTCGCAGCGCTGCGGTCCGCACCCGACTACGACGGTGGCGAGCACTACGGTCCGGCGCCGCAGACCGGTTGGGATTTCGGCGGCATCGGCAAGGGCTACATCGTCGACGCCGCGCTTGAACAACTGCGCATGCGCGGTTATGCGCATGCGATCGTCGATGCCGGCGGCAATCTCGCCGCGCGTGGCAGTCGCGGCGATCGGCCCTGGCACATCGGCATCCGCGATCCGCGCGTGCCGGCCGACAGCGGGCTACTGCTGGCCTCGCTCGATGTCTGCGACGAAACCGTCAACACGCACGGCGACGATCAACGTTATTTCGAGTATCAGGGCCGTCGCTACGCGCACATTCTCGATCCGCGCAGCGGCGAGCCGGTGCAGGGACTGCATGCGCTGACCGTGGTGCATGCCGATGGTTGTGTCGCCGAAGCCGAGGGCGCGGCGCTGTTCGTTGCCGGCGCTGCGGGCTGGCGCGAGATGGCGGCACGGCTCGGCATCGAACAAGTCTTGGTGGTAACCGGCGGCGGTCGCGTGCAGGCCACCGCGGCCTTGGCCGCGCGGCTGCGTGCGCAGCCCGGCGGCGTCATCGACATCGTCGACTAAGGCGCCCGCCGACGGCCACAAAAAAACCCGCCGGTGATGAAACCGGCGGGCTGGGTTACCAACAGTCGGGCGTTACGGCGATGCCGGCGGCGGCGCTGCATCCGCAGGCGGTGCGGCGTCGGCCGGTGGCGCTGCATCCGCCGGCGGCATCGCATCGGCCGGCGGCGCTGCATCGGTCGCCGGAGCCGGCGGCGGGCTGCTTTCCATCGCGCCGGACGAAACCGGCACGTCGGTGCCCGGTCCCACCGGTGCGCTGGAGTCCGTTACCTTCAACTCGACACGACGATTCAGTTCGCGGCCTTCGTCGGTCTTGTTGTCGGCAATCGGCATGGTTTCGCCGAAGCCCTTGGTGGTCATGCGGCCCGCATCGATGCCCTTGCTGATCAGATACTGCTTGACCGACTCGGCACGACGCTGCGACAGCTTCTGGTTGTAGGCATCCGAACCCTTGCTGTCGGTATGGCCATCGACTTCCACCTTGATGTCGGGACGCGACGTCAGCGCGCTCGAGACCTGGTCGAGGATGCTCTTCGCATTGAGCGTCAGCGTCGACTTGTTGAAGTCGAAGTTGACCCCGCGCAGCACGATGGTGTCGCCAGACTTGCAACCTTCCATCGTGATCGGCTGACCCGCAGCCGGCATTTCGCAAGGTGGCGGCGGCGGTTCGACCGGCGGCACAATTTCTACCGGCGGTTCCGGCGGGGCCGCTGGGGCCGGCAGCGAACCGAATGGAATGCGCAGGCCGAGGTGGAACAGCGGCTCGGCCTTGAAATCATTTTCCTTGTGATACAGCGCTTCGGCACGTATCGCGATGCTGTGGCTGGCGAATGGCAGATCGACACCGAGGCCGCCGTTGTAGACGAAGCGGCTGCCTAACTGGGCGTCGCCATGGATGAACAGGCCGTAGTTGGACGGCGACAGATAGATGTTGGCACCCAGGCCGCCGCCGTAGACGCTCTTGCTCGGCGTATGCTCGGTGATTTCACAGGGCCGCAGAATGCCGCACAAGGCCGGCCCCGGCACTGTGAAGTCCTTGCCGTGGTAATGCAGGTAGTCGCCGACGATCTCAAGACCGAGATGCGGTGCGACCGATTTGCCGAGCGCTAAACCACCGCCATAAGCATCGTTCGAATTGCGGCTGTCCGAACTCAAGGCATAGGCGCCCATCGGCGCAAAGTAAAACCGGTTGTCGAAGACATCCGCGCTGGGAGGGGGAGGGGCTGAGCTGTCGTCGGCGATTGCCCGCGCGCTGAAAACCGACAACAGCGCGAGCGGTATCAATCCATAGTGAAGTTTATTCATTGGGTGTCCCTGTATCCGGTTGAGCTTATTAGTTGCCAACACATAGATGAATCGCCCGTCGTTACGATCCTGCGCGCGTATTCGTTTGCTTTTTTAACATGCACTTGCGCAAAGGCACAACCCTCGATCCTGGAAGTTACACCTATTGGTGGCGACCGACTTTGCGCTGCGGCAAGTTCATCGCTGGCGCGCAAGACGGACGAAACGCCGCGCCCATGCCGTCTCTGCGCCCTGCGCTTGGATGCTCACGCAAGCACGTTTAGCCGGGCGGCTCGGCCTTCGCCCTCTATGTTGCAACGCGACGATCGCCACCTCACCGGCTCCGCACAAGCACCCATTCGACCGGCGCAGGGTAAAGAAAGTTAAAGCTGGACTGCTCGCGCAAATCGATGCCTTAGGCTGGCTGGCGCCTCGCACTTTTCGCAGAGCGCGCGGAAACCGCACTAAAGGGAGTACAGCTCATGACGACAAAACCGCTGCTTACATTTCAGACTCTGGCGATCGGCGCGCTTGCATTCGCCGCACTCGCCTGCGTGCCGGCAATGGCACAGGACCGCGGTCCGCATGGCGGTGACGACCACGGCCAGCGGTCGGACGATCACGGTCCCGGCGGCGATGACCATGGCGGCGACCATCACGCGGGGCCGTCGGCGCCACATGGCAACTATCAGTTCCGCGACCAGGACCGTGTGCGGCTGCAGCAGCATTATCAGAAGTCGTTCGCGCGGATCGATCGCGACCACCGTCCGCGTTTCGAAGCCGGTGGCTCGATTCCGAGCGCCTACCGGCACTCGATCGTGCAGCCGCCGGCGAGCGTGCGTCGTGGGCTGCCGCCACCGCCGCGCGGCTATCGGATCGGCTACTACCAGGGTTACTCGGTGGTTTACGACCCGACCACGTTCGTGATCCTGTCGGTGCTCGATTTGCTGAATCAGTAAGAGCTGTCTGCCGCGACGGCGCGGCGCCGTCGCGGCCGGTCCGACTGCGTCCGTTACCAAACCGGGCCCGATCTGGCACGATTGGCGGATTGCCTCCCTATTTCCGCACAAGCCGTAGCGGCAAGCCTCCACTGTTGATCGCTGGGGTCGGTGCTCTCGATCGATGACTGGCCATATCCAACTGTTCAGCAAGGTGCCCCTGTTCGAGGGGCTTTCGGACGATGATCTGGCGGCGTTGTTCGCCTGCCTGACCGAGAAGCGGCTGCACGCCGGAGAACTGCTGTTCTCCAAAGGCGATGCCGGCACCTCGATGTTCGTCGTGCTGCAAGGCAGCGTCCGCATCTTTCTGCCGCCGGCCGACTCCGCTGATCGCGCAACGGTATTGCGCGAGCTCGGGCCCGGCGAATACTTCGGCGAGATGGCGCTGCTCGACAATCAGCCGCGCATGGCCAGCGTCGACGCACTGAGCGATGCCACACTTGGCGAACTCGCGCACGAGCGCTTCATCCAGCAGCTGCGCGGATCGCCGCAGGTGATGACGACGATGCTGCGCGTGATGTCGCAGCGGCTGCGCACGACGACGACGCTGCTCGAAGGTCGTGCCGCTCGCAACATCAATCTCGAAGCCGACGAGAAACTGACCTGGGCACAGCGCCTCGCCGATCGCGTCGCGCAGTGGAACGGCAGCTGGCTGTTCATCGTGCTATTGCTCGGAGTGACGCTGATCTGGATCGCGATCAACGCATTTGCGCCGCTGCGTTTTGACGCCTACCCCTACCAGTTCTTCAACCTATTCCTGGCAATCCTGGTGTCGCTGCAGGGTCCGCTGATCATGATGAGTCAGAACCGTCAGGTCAGCAAAGAGCGCCTGCACTCGGAGGCCGATTACCTGGTCAACCTGAAAAACGAAACCGGCATCGAGAAAATGCTCGAAGAAGTACGGCAGTTGCGTGCCGAGGTCGCTGCGATCAAGCACGCGGTCGCGAGCGGTACTGCGCCCGGCGCATAGGCTGGGTGCGAGCGGCAGCATCGAGCCAAGCACGCTGCCGCGATTGCTCCGACGCTCTGCTGATTGCTTTCATATTCGTAGCACTAAACCCGGATCAGGCGTTCGTTCACGCGCATTTTAGGCGGCGATAACCCGTCGATTCGATCTGCAAAATGTAAGCTCGAACCGGTCTGCGCGGCATTTGATGCCTCTCGCTGCGCGTCGATAGAAAAATCCCGCTGAACCTCGCCTGCAGACCCCTGTCTGATGTAGGGAGCGCGTAATTGCGCCCGTTTCAACCCTTAGAACTTCCAGGAGTGACCACAATGAACAATACGACCGAGCGCGCCAAGAGCGCGACCCACGATGCAGCCCATAGCGCCGCCGCCGACAAGGCCAAAGGGCACAGCAATGAAATGATCGGCAAGATCAAAGAAAAAGTCGGCAGTGCGATCGGCGATCACGAACTCGAGGCCAGAGGCCAGCTGCAGAATGCCGAGGGCAAGAAAGACCGCCTGAAAGGCGAGATCAAGGAATCCATCGAAGACGCGAAGGACAAGCTGCGCGCCGGCGTCGACGTGGTGAAAGAAAAAATTGCTGAAGTGCGGGGCAAGTAAAACCGCTGCTTCACCGAGAGAACCCGCTGCGGCGGGTTCTTTTTTGCAGTTTGCCGGATGCGCGTCGACGCGTTCGATGGTCGCTGGCACGATGCAGGCTGCGCGCTGCCGTGGACGCAAATGCGATCAAGCCGGCGGCTGATCGGGCTACGATGTGGCGATGCAGAATCCCTTCGTACTGATCGTCGAGGCGGCCGACTTCGTCATGCGGTCGGTGCTGAACGTCTACCTGTCATTCCTGTTGTTCGTCGTCGCGATCGGACTGGCGAGCCGCCTTGCGGCGCGGCTTCTATCCCAGGCACTACCGCTCAACTGGCGCACGGCTTTTGTCAACCTATGCACGGTCTTCGGCGTGGTCATCGCAGTGCTGACGGCCCCGCGCCTGCTGTACCACGCGCCGAACTGGCTGCGCTAAGAAATCACGGCCTCATTGCACCGCCGCACCGAATGGGCTTAGTAGTGGCGGTAGCCGTACGGACGATAGTAACGCGGCCCGTAGTAGCCCTGATACACCGCGGTCGGACCGTAAACCACCGGCGGACCGTAGACGTAGGCCGGCTGCTCGTACACCACCGGCGGCTCGACATAGACCGGCGCCGGTTGTTCGTAAACCACCGCTGGCGGCGGCGCGTAGACCGGGCCGCCGAGACCCAGACCGATCGAAAGGTTGGTATGCGCAAAAGCGGCGACCGGCATGGCAACCGCAGCGACGACGCCTAAAGTGATCAATGTCTTGTTCATCATGCCGCTCCGACTGGTTTGAAGATGGGGCCACTCTAGGCCGCGCTGACTGAACCGAGACTGAACGCAGCCGGCTGCGGCCGCTCTGGAAAATCGACCCGCAGGCGCCGATACTGCCGCAGCCACGTTCCATCGCCCGACCGCCGCATGCCTTCCTTCGATATCGTTTCCGAAGTCGACAAACACGAATTGACTAACGCCGTCGATCAGGCCAAGCGCGATCTCGGCAACCGCTACGATCTGCGCAATACCAATGCGCGCTTCGAACTGGAAGAATTCGCAGTGATGCAGTTTGCGCCGAGCGAATATCAGCTCGACCAGTTGCTCGACATGCTGCGTCTGCGCTTGTCGGCGCGCGGCATCGATCTGCGCGCGATCGAGCTCGGCGAGGTCGAAACCAACCTCGCCGGCGCGCGCCGCAAGATCACCATCAAGCAGGGCATCGAGCAGGCGCAGGCGAAGAAGATCGTCGCCAAACTGAAGGAAGCGAAGCTCAAGGTCGATACGCAGATCACCGGCGACAAGCTGCGCGTCAACGGCAAGAAACGCGACGATCTGCAACTGGCCATCGCGCTGCTGCGCAAGAGCGAACTGGAACTGCCGCTGCAGTTCGAAAATTTCCGCGACTGACGGCGCGGTCCGCAAGCGATCGATATTCGGTCAGGCCCAAGCGAACACCGCTGCGTTAGCGCTTGCCACTACTAATATCAATGCCGCCAGCAGCAACCCGTCTGCTGTGAGCCTCGGCTGTTGGGCGCAATCGCCAGCGCTTTACAAAATTGCGCTGCCCTGCGTCGAATGTGTGGATGGCAGCTCAAGCGCGCTTGTGATCCGATTGCGGCCGGCGGCCTTGGCGCGGTAGAGCATCGCATCGGCCTGTGCAATCCAGGCGCGCGCGTCCTCGATCTCAGGGCCGATCTCGGACATGCCGATACTCACCGTGCAGTGCAGCCGGTCCGAGCCAACGGTAGGCTGCAGTTCGACCCCCTGACGAATCCGCTCGGCAATCTTCGCGGCGTCCTGCAGATGGATCTCGGGCAGTACCACTCCGAACTCGTCACCGCCGTATCTGCCTGCGGTATCGATGTCGCGCACGCTGTTGCGAATACTGGCTGCGACGTTGCGCAACACGCCATCCCCGATCGGATGGCCGTGCCGATCGTTGGTCGATTTGAAATTGTCGACGTCGATCATCATCAGCACGGCCGAGCGCCCGCTGCGCCGATGGCGCCGCACTTCGACGGCAACCATCTGTTCCCAATGATTGTGATTGAACAGACCGGTAAGCCCGTCGATTCGGCTGAGTTCGGCCAGCAATTTGTTCTGCTGCCGGACCTTATTGGATAGCGCATACGTCGCCGTGCTGATCGCTGCGGAATACGCAAACATGAATGGCAGACAGGCAAGAATCTCGACCATGCTGGACCTGGGTTCGAATTGGAAGTCCAAGGCCGCGGCCGTTAGCGCGCAGGCAAGGAATTGCAATGCAGCCGTCCGTGCCACCAAGCGCCAGCCGCCGACGCTGATCTTGTCGATCGTCAGCATCGTCACCAGCAGCGCGCTGGGCACGACGTTGAAATGCATCAACGCGATCCACGCGCCGGCAAAAGCGGAATCGATCGCCAGGTTGCGAAACTCAGCCCGCTGCGGATCTGCGCTGCGCAGCGCGAGAAAGTAGGCGAAGTGCGGCCAGACGAGTGCGTTAACCAGCAATAGCGCCCAGCTCAAGGCGTGCGCGCCATTTTCGCGAAACACCGAGGCGACGCAGAAAAAACCCAGCCCGGCCCCCACCATGCGCAGGCCGTGAATACGTCTGACGAAGCGATTCGATTCAGACAACCTGCTGTCCATCACAGATCTCGCGCGAACCCGGACCACGCACGCCATGCACACAGCAGCGATGCGCGGCGACACCGGTGCGATGCATTGCGGCTGAGGTACGAGCAAAACACGACGATGCTTCCCACATGATGATCCGGCGCAGAGCATTGCATGCCTGCGCTGGCTGCGATGTCGGCCCGGAGTGCTGTTTCAGACGGCCGGCGAGGCTAGGACTATAGGCGCTTAAGTGCGCGCCGTCTGTTGCAGTTCGCCGCCATCGCGAGCGGCGGTCTGCGCGTGAGCGATTTCAGCTTCCCGGCAGCCTGAAGATCAGCAGGGCATTGCCGGCACCGGCCTGGAACTGATTGACGTTGCCGAACGTGCTGTAGCCCGAATTGACCAACAGATCCGTGCCGGCCGCGATAGCGCCGACCGAATCGATGCCGCCGCCGTTGCCCTTGTTGCCATCGCCATCGACGAAATTCTGGACGGTGTCGTAAGACCACAGCTCGGCGCCGTCGGTGGTGCGAAACGCCTTCACCACGCCGTCGAGCGAGCCGGCGAACAGGACGTCGTTGGTGACCGACAGCGCGGCGGAATAAATCGAGTCGACCGTTGTGCCCTGGTAGAGATGCGTCGGGTGCACCGCCCACTTCAGCGCGCCGCTGCTGAAATCGACCGCGTAAAGACCCGGCGTCGCATTTGCCACCTGGGTGATCGCGGACTTGACGCCGATCGCAAGACCCGAGGCTTTATTGACGGTCACGTCGCTCACCGCGGCGTAGACGTTTTGCGCATCGGCCGCCATGCCCCAGTGGATGCCGCCCAGCGTGCCGCCCGCGCCGAGCCTGCGCGACCATTTCAGCGCGCCGGTATCCGGGTTCAGCGCGTACAGCACGCCGTTCTTCGCGCCCGCAACGACGGTCTGTGTGCCATCGGCGAGCTGCACCAGAATCGGCGGCGCACCGAAATCCCAATCGGGACCGATCGGTTCGGTACAGGAACCGCGCAGCAGCAGCGAGTTGAGATCACAGGCGACGTTGAAGGCATCGTTGGCGGTCGCCTGGAACACCCACTTGGCGACGCCGGTATTGAGATCGAGCGCAATCACCGAGTCGGAGTTGTCGGTGGTGGGGCGCGTCAGATTTTGTCCGGTGCCGATATAAACGACACCACGCGCGACATCGACCGCCGGCGTTCCCCAGATGCTCATGCCGTTAGGCGTGTAGTGCCGCACCGTGGTGTCGTAGGTCGCCGCACGCGCGGTGTGGTAGCTCCAGATCGCGGCACCGGTGTAGGGATCGATGGCCTGCAGCATGCCGTGCCCTTTGCAACAGATCGCCGGCAACTCGAGCTCCGCCGTCAGCACTTCCTTGGTCGAGATCGGTACCAGCAATTTGCCGGCGTAGAACTGCGGCGCACCGGTGACGAAGTGACGCTCGGCATCGGTGCCGACAAAACGCTTCCAGACCAGCGCACCGGTTTTCGCATTGAGCGCGTAGTAGTTGCCGTAGAAATCGCCCGCCAGCACCAGCGCCGGCTTGCCGCCGCCTTCATTCAAGTAGTAGATCGCAGACGAGCGCACGGCATTGCTGCCGACCAGCAGCGTCGTTCGGTAAGGAATGCTGTACGACCAGTAGCGGCAGCCCGAGAGCCGGTTGATCGCGACGATGTCGCGCCCTGCGGACAAAAACACCGCCTGCTGGGTGACCGCCGGCGCGCCGCGCTTCTCCTTCTCGCCTTTGGCAATCGGCGTCAGCGCCAGCTGCAAATCAGCCACATTGGCCGAGGTGATCGCCGACGGATTATTGCGCGTGTTGGCGAGATTGGCAGCGAAGCCGTTCGCCAGAACCGGCGAGTTGAGATCGACAGTGTCGGCGCACGGCGCCGCCAAGGCACGGCCGCCACCGAGCAGAACAAAAAAGCACAACGCCGTCGCTGCGAGTCGTAAGCATGTGCGGTTCATCATCAGCCCTCCGTGCGCTTGATCGAACTATAAACGCAAACTACGGCTATTCGTTAAGCACGGGCCGCTCCGATAGTGGGAATTACGTGTCCACGTCGTTTTCTCACGAAGGTTCTGGAGGACGGGTACGACAATAAGTAAATGGCCTTACTGTCGCGGGCAATGCAGCTCCCACAGCCGCCGATTGATCTCGCGCAGCCGGCCTCTCAGGTACTCGCCTTCCGGCTCGTGGTAACCGTGCCGCATTCTCTCGTTGATGTTGCCCTTCTCATCGATCAACGCGAAGCACTCCGACGAATCCCCACCGCTGTAATGCGAGGCCGTGTAGACGCGCGGCGGCGGCGTAGTCTCCTCAGTCAATCGATCCATGATCGCCGCAGACTGGGCTGCAGACCGGCTGTACCCGGAGGGCAGCTGTGCAGCCGACGCTGCAGCGAAGCGTTGACAGGCCGGCTCTGAACCAATCGTTGCCTGCTTAGTGCTACGCACCTCGCGCGCGCAAGCTTCGCGCAGCTGATCGAGCGAAGGCTGCGCTACTTCTGGAATAGGCAGGGACGCCGCCGCAGCGCTGCGCGCCGTGGGGATGGCGGACGCAGGCGAAGGCGCAGCAGTGCTCGACGCAAGCTTGGGTTTGGCAGTATCGAGCGACATGCCCACTGCCCAGAGCATCGATCCGACCAGCGCCGCTCCACATAAGGCGTAGAACAAGGTGATGAGTCGCTGCACTTTCTCCCCCGGGATCGCAGCTAAGGTGGGCCGATCTTGAGCCGCTGCCGCACCGATACTAACCGCTGTTTGCATTCAGGCAGCGTTCAACCGCTCGCGCCTACAGTGCATGCGTCCGATCCACATAACCCCGGACACGCTGCCTCAAGGAGGTTAGCAATATGCAACGCACTGCTCTGAAAGTAATCGCCGGCCTTGGCCTTCTCGTGATGGTCCCGACCGTCGCTATGGCGCACACCAATCTCTCGATTGGCGTTGGTCTCGGCGGCGGCGGTTATTACGAGCCTGCGTATCAGCCGGTCTACGCGGCCCCTCCGGTTGTTTATGAAGCTCCGGCCCCGGTGTATTACGGCCCCAGCTACTATGGCCCGACCGTGGTTTATCAGCACGGCTATGGTTACGAGCACGAGTACGGACGCGGCTACGGCTATGGCCCGCGTCACTGGGACGGCTATCGCCGCTAAGCGATCCGCAGTAGAGAACGAAGCCCGCGCTGGTCGCGGGCTTTTCTATTTTCTGAGTTATCCAGCTGGAGTGCTCGACCGTGAGCAGCTTCGATGGCTTATGTCGTAGCACGGCTACCTTCACAAGCTATTTTGCAAGCCGATTCGGTTAGCACTTCGTCCAGGTTGACAGTGCCACCTTACCTTTGGGTGCTTTCTACGTCCGCAGTGATCAGGAATTCGATCGGCTGTGCGACTGAGAATTGTCGAGCTTGTGGCTCTTAAGGGCGGATACCTTGGGCTGCCAATGGTGAAGTGTCGGAATCAACGAGCAGTTTAGAATCAAATTGGCGCAAGCCGTCAATCGTTGAACGTCTCATTCCCCGTCGAACGCTCGGCCTGCTTCAAAATAAGTTGCGCTGCGTCTTCAGACAGATCGGGCGGATAACCGTATTTGGCCAGCAACCTGCGCACCTGTCGGCGTAGATTTGCACGTACCGACTCACGCTGCGTCCAGTCAAGTTTTGGCATGCGCTTCACCATGTTTGCAAGTTCGCGCGCCATCAGTCGCAGCGTGTCGGATTTCATAACACTCTTTGCGGAGCCATTCTCGGCGAGCGCATCGTAGAAGGCCGCTTCTTCTGTCGAGAGCCCCAACTCTTCACCGTGCCGCTTTGCTTCGCGGATGTGCTTGGCCAGATCGATCAGCCGTACCACCATCTCGGCGGTGGTAATCGCTTTGTTCGTATATCGCAGCAAGGCATCTTCCAGTGCTTCGCGAAACTTCTTGCTCTGGACGATATTTGTACGCTCGCTGCTGCGAATCTCATCGGCCAAAAGCTTGCGCAGAGTCTCCAGCGCTAGGTTCTTCTGTTCCAGCACTGCGATGCGTGATAAAAATTCGTCGGAAAGAATGTCGAGCCGCGCGTCGTCCAGACCTGCAACAGCGAATAGATCAATGACCTTGTCGGCTTCGACCGCACCGCCAATCACCTGTCGCACGGCGGCATCCACGTCGCGTTGCCGCAACCGCGAACTGCCAGCATCATCCTCATCCGCTAGCCGCTTGCGAATCATCGCCACGACGCGCTGGAAGAATGCGAGATGCGGCGCGATGCTCTCAGTCTCCGGCCGCGGCACGCATAGTGCGAAAGCGGTCGCCAACTCCTTCACCATGTCCCGCAGACGCTTCCATCCATCATTCTGCGCAAAGACGTGGTCCGCCGCGCGTAGATACAGCGTGAGCGCTTCGTACGGGACCGCTGCGTTCAGAACCGCCTCGTAGTCACAGGCATGAAAGAACGTGCGTAGCTGCTCGAACGCCGCCTCCATCTTCGGCACTGCTTCTTCCTGCACATGTCGGACAGCTTCGCCGGTGCCGCCGGCCTGGGTG
>JAQGNU010000085.1 GCA_028291645.1 Nevskia sp. | reverse complement strand
CTAGGGGCGTGTTCGGAGGGCTGTTGCTGACTGTTGTCAATGTGGTCTTGCAGTTCACACCTGGACTGTCGCAGACATATCCCTCGAACTTGCCATCGGGCGCATCTCGACTGCCGTTGCCGTTGGCGTCGAAGAAATATTCGCTGTTATCGTAGATGCCATCTTCGTTATCGTCTTCGAAAGCTTCCGGCAAATCGGTAAATAACTCGCCGGCATCGAAATAGCCATTGCCGTTCTTGTCGGTAAAGCTCTCTTCCCCGGCGACATATGCAAGTACGGTGACGCGGCCGTTCGCCGGCCGCGGATTCTGAGCAACCAAGAGAACCGAGCAAACGCCCGCTTCAGTGTTCGGATCGCCCTGCGGATCGCCGGTGACGCAAGCGCCGTTGATCTTGCCGCCTTCGGTGACCAGTGTCGGCTCGGTGTTTTTCGGCACCGGATTCCCATAGCGGTCGGCGAGACGAACATTAACTGTGGTCGACTCGCCATCACAGGTGCCGTCGATCGAGAGCTTGCTAGCGGAAACCGATACAGCACGCGAAGTCGCTAGACCGGTAGTAACTACGATCGGACTCGACGCTTTGGAGATGATCGGTCCGCCATCGGCACCAATCGTCGCAATTACACTGACCGTGGCGTGCGCACTGCCGCCTTGTACAACAGTCTGTACTTGACCCTGGGCATCGCTAGTAGCCTTCGTAGGATTCAGCTTAAGGCCACCCGGACTCATATCCAGACTGAAATTCACCACTTGATCAGGCACCGGACCGCCACTGGCGTCAACCACTTTGAAGATGACTACCGATTGGTTTGAGATCGGGCTGCCGCTGAGACCGATCACGTTCGGTGTCGCCGAAACGAAGTCAATACCGCCAAGCTGCGCTGCTTCAACCGATACGGCACCGGTGGCTCCAAGCGTACTGCCGCCCACGGCTATCTGTGCGACGACGGTATCGCTGCCGACGCACCCTTTGGCAATATACGTCGCGGCTGCGCTACCGCTGGTGGTTGTGACACTGGTCGGGTTAATTTCCGCACGACTGGCGCCGACACAGCTCGAATTGAAAGTTACTGTCGCACTGACCCCGAAAGCTGGGGCGCCATTTTCGTCAACGATATCGACACGCAACGCCGTCTGGCCACCTGCGTCGAGATTGGGCGTTGCAATGAAAATCTGGCCATTGTTGAAGGTGCTGTCGCTGAGAAACCCGGCCCTATAGGTCGCCCCTGATGTGCCACCGGTAGTGCTGCCACCGCCGGTCGTCCCTCCAGTATCGGTGCCAAGGCCACCACCGCCGCCGCATCCGGCGAGCGCCATTGAAAACAGCATGGCGCTGATGGCCCTGCCCACGATCTGACTGCGCATAAGTTCCCCCAATTCGAGTGCGCTTAGCGCACGTCCCCATTCAGCGGATGCTAGACCGAAAACCGAACCGAAACAAGAAAATTACTGTGACATCGAGTGCAGTTTGCGAAGTTCGGTGGCAGCCCGCTGACTACCGGTCGTGCGGCTCGCACGCTGCCGATTATTGATCGTGGCGCGTCCGCTCGCGATTCACTGCCTCCGCGGCTCAATCGGACAGCGTGCGCACCTTTCCAAGCGATTTGTACCATCCAGTGTTGGCCGCACTTGGCTCGCCGACGCAGATTTCAACCGGAGGTTTCGCCACCGACCTGATCACCCTTTGAAGTCGGGAGCGCGCTTGGACAGAAAGGCCGCGACGGCTTCCTTGTGATCGTCGGTCTGATGCGACAGCGCCTGAAACGCAGCGGCCATTTCCAGCAAGGTGTCGAGGCGCGTGTGCATGCCTTCCCGCAACAAGCGCTTCGACATGCGCACGGCATGCGGCGGATTGGCTGCGATTCGCTGAGCCAGTTCATGCGCCGCGGCGAGTAGCTGATCGGCAGGGACCACGCGCGAAACCAGACCCCAGCTCGCGGCGATGTCCGCGCCTATCAGGTCTCCGGTAAACGACAGTTCCGCCGCGCGCGACATGCCGATGATGCGCGGCAGCAGCCAGGCGCCACCGTCGCCGGGAATAATTCCCAGCTTGACGAAGCTCTCGGCGAACTTCGCGTGCTCCGAGGCGATGCGTATATCGCACATGCAGGCCAGATCCAGCCCCGCACCGATGGCTGCGCCGTTGACCGCGGCGATGATCGGCACCTCGAGATTGAACAGTGCCAACGGCAATTTCTGTATACCGCTGCGGTACTCCTGACGCACTTGCATGCCGGAGACTTGACCCGAGGCCTGCCGCTCCATGTCGCGGATGTCACCGCCGGACGAGAACGCGGTACCCGCGCCGGTCAGGATCACCGCGCGGACAGCGGGATCGCCCTGAATGCGGTCGATGGCGGCGAGAAAATCCGCCACGGCTGAATTGCCGGTCAGCGGGTTGCGGCGCTCGGGCTCGTTCATCGTCAGCGTGACGACATGGCCCTGTTGTTCGTAGATAAGAAAGTTAGGCATGCGATGACCCTTGGTAAATCCGTCGTGCGAAAGCCTAGGGGATGCGCTCATTTATTTACAATGGCTGTTCAACTGGCGTCGATACCGATGCGGCATCGGCGCCATCAGCGCATCACTCAACAAGTTTCCGGGACCATGCCGCTTGATACTGTCTTCGTATCTCATTCAGGGAACTTGATATTGGACAGTATCAGAGACGCGCCTCTATTCTCGGCGTTGCATCGCAACGCCGCTGCGATCGCCATAGTCCGACGGGCTGCCGGAAAAGCATCTTGAACCCACTGATATCTGCGTTCCGGTTCACCGCACTTCCGCCCGAAACCAATGCGTTTCGCGCCGCGATAAAGGACTTCCTCAAGTCCGACATGGAAGACTCTGCGCCCGATGTCCGGGCGCGATCGTGGATGGGGTTCAGCGCTGCGTTCAGCAAGAAGCTCGCCGCACGCGGCTGGGTCGGTATCACGCTGCCCAAGCAGTACGGCGGCGCCAATCTGGACGCTCTTTCGCGCTTCGTGCTGGTGGAAGAACTGCTGGCCGTCGGCGCCCCGGTCGGCGCGCACTGGATCGCCGACCGCCAGAGCGGACCGCTGATCCTCAAGTTCGGCAGCGAGGCGCAACGCCGGTTCTATCTGCCGAAAATCTGCGCGGCCGAGGCTTTTTTCTGCATCGGCATGAGCGAGCCGAATGCGGGCTCCGACCTTGCCAGCGTCGGCACGCGCGCGACGCGCTGCGCAAACGGCTGGCGCCTGAACGGTCGAAAAATCTGGACCACCCATGCGCATCGCTGCCACTACATGATCGCTCTGGTGCGCTCTTCCGGCGAGCCGCAGCAGCAACAAGAAGGTTTGTCGCAGTTCATCGTCGATCTGTCGCTGCTAGGCGTCACGGTGCGGCCGATTCGCGATCTCACCGGCGACGACCACTTCTCCGAAGTCTTCTTCGACGATGTTCTGCTGGCCGACGACGCGCTGATCGGCACCGAGGGCGAGGGCTGGGCGCAGGTCAATGCTGAACTCGCCTTCGAACGCAGCGGGCCGGAACGGGTGTATTCAAGCATCGTCCTGCTCGAACACTGGATCAATTGCCTGCGCCGCGGTCCCGATGCCGCCGTTCACGCGGCGACCATCGGCCGCTTCACCACGCATCTGGCGACCTTGCGCAATATGTCGATCGCCGTTACCGCCAAGCTCATGAACGGCGCAAGCCCGGCGCTGGAAGCCGCGCTGGTCAAGGACATCGGCACGGAATTCGAGCAAAGCATTCCCGTCGCGATTGCAGCGGCCATCTCCATGAATCCGGACGCAGCCGTCGACCCGGCGCTCTATCGCACTGTCGCTTACTTAAGCCAGATCGCGCCGACTTACTCCCTGCGCGGCGGCACGCGCGAGATCATGCGCGGAATGATTGCGCGTGGTCTGGGCCTGCGCTGAGAATCATCACCGAGAAACAAGGTGTTCGCAGAAGCGATTGAACAAATTCTCCAGGATCTGTGCACGCCGGCCGCAGTGCGGGCGATCGAGGCAGGGGCCTCGCCCGCCCCGCTGTGGCACGCGGTGGAAAGCGCCGGGTTCCTTGAATTACTGGCATCCGAAGCCGATGGCGGCGCGCAACTGCCGTTGGCGGATCTGTTCCCCATCCTCTGCAATTTCGGCCGGTACACCGTGCCCCTGCCTTTGGCGCAGAGCATCGCGGCGCGTGCCTTGGCGCCCGCGCATATGCTGCCTGCCGGCATGATCACCCTGGCCGCCGCCTTGCGCCGCGAGGCTGACGGCAGCCTTTGCTGTCCCCTGATACCCTGCGGTGTCATCGCGGACTTCGTGCTCGCACGCGATGACGCGGCCTTGTTGCTGCTGCCCGGCGCTCTGGCGCAGCGATCGGCAAGCGGCGTCCGCGGCAGCCTGACCGCCACCCTGACCTGGTGCGACGACAGCGGCGCGACACGCATCCCCGGCGACGGCGCGGCACTGACGGCGTTTGCAGCGGCTGCGCACGCCGCGCTACTGAGCGGTGCCATCACCCGTGTATTCGAGATGACCCTGCAGCACTGCAAGGACCGCGTCCAGTTCGGCAAATCCCTCGGCAAATTCCAGGCCGTGCAACATCAGTTGAGCGTGATGGCCGAACACACCGCTGCAGCCTCCATCGCTGCCGCAGCGGCCTTCCATACCGAAGACCGGACGCCTACTTTTCTGCGAGCTGCGATGGCCAAGTCGCGCACCAGTGAAGCGGCAGTGCTGGTCGCCGCCACTGCACACGCGCTGCACGGTGCGATCGGCGTCACCGAAGAATATGACTTGCAGCTGCTGACTCGGCGTCTGCACGAATGGCGCATGACGCATGGTTCGGAAGCCCATTGGAATCTATTGATCGGTCAGCACGTGCTGGCCAACGACCTGTCGCTGGTCGAGCTCGTCTGTTCTGCATAGACGATTTACGGTCATCTGGAAGCGACAGGTGCCAATGCATCGAATGGTGCCCCGGGCAGGAATCGAACCTGCGACCCTCTTCTTAGGAGGAAGATGCTCTATCCACTGAGCTACCGAGGCGTGATGCTTAGGCTGCGCGCTGTAGAGTCCGTACTTCGCCGCGATCTCGACGGCCGGATCGCCCTGGCTTGTATGCAGTCTTTGCCAGTGTTTCCGCACGTTTGGCGATCTGCTCGGCGCGCAGTTGAGTGTACCGCCTGAGCCTCTCGATTGTCTTGCGGCCGGTGATCGCAGCCATCTCCATTGCCGGCACGATGGCGTGCAATTTCATGCCGGCCTCGGACGCCACTTGCAGCGCAGAGCCACGTTAAGGCTCAGGCTTTCAGCACCTGCCGCAGGAAGGTCTTCAGGCGCTCATGCTTGGGCGCGCCGAAAAATTCGGCCGGCGCATCCTCGCAGACGATTTCGCCACGATCCATGAACACCACGCGATCGGCAACCGCGCGGGCGAAACCCATTTCGTGGGTGACGACGCACATGGTCATGCCTTCGGCGGCGAGCTGCTTCATCACCTCCAGCACTTCGCCGACCATTTCCGGGTCGAGCGCGCTGGTGGGTTCGTCGAACAGCATCACTTTCGGCTGCATCGCCAGCGCACGCGCAATCGCAACGCGTTGCTGCTGACCGCCGGAAAGCTGTGCCGGATGCGCGCCGGCCTTGTCGTCGAGTCCGACTTTGACGAGCAGCTTCTCCGCGCGCGCGCGCGCCTCGGCCGGGTTCAGCTTCAGCACTTTCAGCGGTGCCAGCATCAGGTTGTCGAGCACGCACAGATGCGGAAACAGGTTGAACTGCTGGAACACCATGCCGACGCTGGTGCGCAGCCGGCGCAGGTCGGCAGCGCGTTCGTGCAGCACATGACCGTCGATGGTGATTTCACCGCCGGTGATGGTTTCCAGTCCGTTCAAGGTGCGCAGCAAAGTCGATTTTCCGGAGCCGCTGGGGCCGACGATGACCACCACCTCGCCAGATGCTACGGAAAGAGAAGCAGACTTCAAGCCCAACGTGCCGTTGGGGTAGCGCTTCTCGATGTTGCTGGCACTGATCAGCACGGTCGGATCAGTCATGCCGGCTCAGCCTTTTCTCGAAACGGTTCACCACCAGCGACAGGCCGCCGGTCAGAATCAGGTACATCAGCGCCACCGTGAACCAGACTTCAAACGGGCTGAAGGTGGAACTTACGACTTCGCGACCGGCCTTGGTCAGATCGGTCAGCGCCATCACCGACACCAGGCTCGAATCCTTGATCAGGTTGATGAACTGGCCGGCCAGCGGCGGCAGGATTTTCTTGATCGCCTGCGGCAGGATCACATGCCGCAAGTTCTGCAGACCCGAAAGGCCGAGACTCTGTGCCGCCTCGGTCTGTCCTTTCGGCACCGCCTGGATACCGGCACGCACGATCTCGGCGATGTAAGCACCGGTGAACACCGACAGCCCGAATACACCGGCCGAAAACGCCGACAGATGCAGCGTCGGTGCAAAGAAGAAGTAAGCGATGAACAGCTGTACCAGCAGCGGCGTCCCGCGGATGACTTCCACATAAAACGAAGAAACGTCGCGCGCCGCCGGATTCTGCGAGACGCGACCGAGGCCGGCGAGCACACCGAGAATCAGCGCAAAGACCAATGAAACCGCTGAAATACGCAAGGTCAGCCACAAACCGATCAGCAGCGGTCCGGCGGAGATGCCCGGCTTCTTGCCGAGTGTGTTGCCCTTGAACACGACCTCGCCGTCGCCGACCTGCGGCACCTCGACGTCGGTGACTTTCTGTGCCGCGCCGCCGCCGAGCAGCGGCGTGATGCTCAGCGTTTTGCCATCCGCCTCGATCTTGACGGTGCCGTCGAACGGCGCCGGCACTTCCGCGCCGCCGGTGCTGATCAGGTATTGCGGCAGGCGTTGCCAGCGCCAGGTGTAGTCGATCTGCTTGCTGGCGAAATACAGGCTGGCGGCGAATGCCAGCAGGATCAATACCGAAACGCCGTGCCAGGCGTAAGCGCGGCGCACTGTCGATGCGATCGCCATCAGTTGAGATTCTTCAGCCAGTCGGAGCCTTCGAACCAGCGCTGATAGAGCACGTCGTAAGTGCCGTCGTTCCTGATCTGCTGCAGGAAATTGTCGAGCCAGTTGAGAAAGTCCGGATCGCCCTTGCGCACCGCCCAGCCGAGCGGTTCCTTGGTGAACGGTTCTTTTAGATGGATCAGCTCGCCCGAATATTGCGCGATGTAGACCGAATTGAACGGCAGGTCGTAGACGAAAGCGTCGGCGCGGCCGTTGCGCACTTCGAGCGCGGCGTCGGCTTCGGTTTCGAAGGTGCGGATCGTCGCCTTCGACATGTAGCGCCGCGTCGCGATCTCGCCGGTGGTGCCGAGCTTGGTGGTGACGATGTACTTGGGATCGTCCAGATCCTTGTAGCTCTTGATCTTGCCGGCGTCTTTCTTCGCCAGCAGCACGGTCTGGCCGATGACGATGTACGGCTGCGCGAAATTGACCTGCAGGTTGCGCTCGGAAGTGATGGTCATGCCGGACATCAGGATGTCGAACTTGTCGGTCAGCAACGCAGGAATGATGCCGTCCCACTGCGTATTGACGAAGCTCACTTTCACTTTCAGCTCGCTCGCCATCTTCTTGGCGAGATCGACGTCGAAGCCGATGATGTTGCCGCGCTTATCGCGCATCTCGAACGGCACGTAGCCGGTTTCGAGTCCGACGCGCAGTTCGCCGCGCTTGACGATGGCATTGAGCGTCGACTTGTCCCACAACGACTGGTCGGCTGCGGCGGCGGCGAAACTCAGCAGTAGCCCCGGACCGGCGGCGAGTAGAAAACGTGGGAATTTCACTGAATGGCGTCAGACGGAAGCGCCGGCAATCCGGCCGCGTCTAGTGAAGCAGACTTGGAGCGGTGAACGCAATCGATCGTAAATTCTGGGGGTGTTTCAGCGCGGTAGGCTGGGTTGCAGCGTAGCGGAAACCCAGCGTCACTCCAACAATAAATGCTAGGTTTTGTTCCTTAACCCAGCCTACGAGTTTGTTTTTCTGAACGTGGACGCTCGACCACCACCACTTGGGGCTAATTCGGGTCGTTGAGAGGTGGCGCGACAATCCGCGGCCGCAACAGCCACCCGCTAGACTAAGCCAATGACTGTCGTCTCTTCCCCCAATCACACCGGCGCCCAGATCAGCGAACTGGCCTGGATCGACGCTGAGCTTCCGCGCCTGCGCAGCGAACTGCTGCGCCTGTCCGACCTCAATTCCGGCAGCTTCAACGTCGCCGGCGTCAACGCCTGCGGCACGCGCATGGCCGAGTGGTTCGCGCCGCTCGGCGGCACTGTGGAAACCATTGAGGTCGCGCCGTTCCGCGCCACCGACGATCGCGGCAACTGGCGCGAGCGGCCGCTCGGCCGCTGCTTACGCATCCGCAAGCGGCCCGACGCGCCGCTGCGGGTGTTTCTATGCGGCCATCTCGATACCGTGTTCGCCGCCGAACATCCCTTCCAGCGTGCGACGCAAACCGGCGACGACGTGCTGAATGGTCCCGGCGTCGCCGATCTGAAAGGCGGTCTGCTGGTGATGCAGCTGGTGCTCGCCGCACTCGAAGCCAGCCCACAACGCGAACGCATCGGCTGGGAAGTGCTGATGAATCCGGACGAGGAGATCGGCTCGCAGGGTTCGGCACCTTTGCTGATCGAGGCGGCGCAACGCAACCATTTCGGCCTGATCTTCGAACCCGCCTACGCCGATGGCGGACTGGCGTCATCGCGCAAGGGCAGCGGCAATTTCGACATCGTCGTGCGCGGCCGCGCGGCGCATGCCGGACGCAATCCGCAGGACGGACGCAATGCCATCGCGCTGGCTGCCGATCTGGCCATTCGACTGCAGGCACTGAACCGGCCGGACGCCGGGCTCAGCGTCAACGTCGGCTACCTGCACGGCGGCGGCGCGCTCAACATCGTGCCGGATCTCTGCATCCTGAAGTTCAATGCACGCACCGAAACGCTCGACGACGAACGCGCGCTGCTCGACGCAGTCGACATGCTTCTGCAGCAGGCCCATGCACGCGAAGGGTATGCGCTGGAACTGCGCGGCGGCTTCACGCGGCCGCCGAAACCGGTCAGCGCGGGCACCGCGCGATTGCAGAGCTTGCTGCGCGATAGCGGCCAGATGCTCGGCATCGATCTGCAATTCCGGCCGACCGGTGGCTGCTGCGACGGCAACAACCTGCAGGCGGCCGGACTGCCGAACGTCGACAACCTCGGCGTGATCGGCGGCGAAATCCATTCGGAGCGCGAATGGATGCGCGTCTCCAGCATCGCCGAACGCGCCAAGCTGTCGGCGCTGCTGTTGCTGCGGCTGGCGAGCGGTGAACTGAGTTGGGAGTAGGATCATTCACAACGCAGCCATTTCAACTTAGGTCATTCCCGCGAAGGCGGGAATCCAGTTTTCCATCAACAGCGCCAAAGCAGAACTGGATGCCCGCCTGCGCGGGCATGACACTGAAGAAATGACAGTGGAAAAACAGCCCTGTGTCTATATTCTCGCCAGCAAGCGCAAGGGAACACTCTACATTGGCGTCACCAGCGATCCTGCAAAACGAGTCTGGCAACATCGAAATGCCGAGCTTGCTGGATTTTCCAGTCGCTATTCCGTGTATCGATTAGTCTGGTTTGAAGTCTGTGCCGATATGAGTGTTGCCATCATGCGAGAGAAGCAATTGAAGAAGTGGAACCGTATGTGGAAGTTGCGGCTGATTGAAACGACCAACCCCGACTGGCGTGATCTCGCAGCAGATTTTGGGCTGAGCGATCAGGACGCGTTGGAAGACCGAACTGGATTCCCGCCTGCGCGGGAATGACCACTTGTTAAATATTCGACAATGAAAATCATCCGTCCGATCCGTCTCGGCGATCTCGATGCGCTGGTCGAGATGGCCGAAAGCGCCGGCGCCGGCTTCACCTCACTGCCGCCGGTGCCGGAATTCCTGCAGGCCAAAATCGAGTTGTCGGAGGCCTCGTTCGCCAAGGATGTGCTGGTCGCCGGCCACGAGCGCTACATGTTTGTGATGGAGGAAACCAGCACCGGCGAGATCGGCGCCTGTTGCGCGATCGAAGCCGCCTGCGGACTCGACGAAGCGTTCTATAACTATCGCGTCGGCGTCGCCGTGCATGCCTCGCGCGTGCTCGGCATCTACAACAAGGTGCCGACGCTGTACCTGTCGAACGATCTGACCGGCACCAGTGTCTTGTGCTCGCTGTATCTGAAGCCGGCATTCCGCGGTGCAGGTGCCGGCAAGCTGCTATCGAAATGCCGCTTCCTGTTCATGGCGCAATTCCCCAATCGGTTCGCCGACAAAGTCATCGCCGAAATGCGCGGCGTCTCCAATGACGCCGGCCATTCACCGTTCTGGGAAGGTCTGGGCCGGCACTTCTTCACGGTCGACTATTCCAAGGCCGAACATATCGTCGGCATGGGCAACAAGGCGTTTATCGCGGAGCTGATGCCGCCGCATCCGATCTATGCAGTGCTGCTGCCGAAGCAGGCGCAGGACGTGATGGGCCAGGTCCATCCGCAGACCGCGCCGGCGCTACATTTACTGGAGCAGGAAGGCTTCCGCTATCAGGGTTACATCGACATCTTCGACGGCGGCCCGACCGTCGAGGCGCCCTTGCATGCGATCCGCTGCGTGCGCGATTCGCATTTGTTTCCTGCACGACGTATTGCCGCAGATGCCGCCACCGAAACCGGCGGCAATCTGCTGATCGCCAACACCCGGCTCGGCGACTTCCGTTGCGCACTGGCGCCGCTGAGCCCGAACGAGGACGCACTGGAAGTATCGTCCGAACTCGCCGACGCGCTCGTAGTGGACGACGGCGATTTGCTGCGCGTGATCGCGCTTTGACCGGGACGCCGCCGCCGCGATGAGCTTCGTGCTGTCGAAAATCGTCTGGGCTTTGCTGACGCCGGGCAGCCTGCTATTTCTACTGCTGCTGGCCGCCTGGCTGACCGCACGGCTTTGGCCACGGCGCAGTCGGCTGCTGCTCGGCGTAGCGGTGCTCTTTACCGGCGCGCTGATATTTTCACCAATCGATCATTGGATTACCGGTCCATTGGAACAGCGCTTTCCGCAGACGCCGCTGCCGACGCAGGTCGACGGCATTATCGTGCTCGGCGGTGCGATCATGGTTCCGGCGAACGGACAGGTGCAATTAGGTGGGGCGGCGGAGCGCATCACCGAACTGGTCGCGTTGAGCCGGCGCTATCCGCAAGCTAGGCTGCTTTATTCGGGCGGTTCCGGCTTGGTCCGCGATCAGCGAGATCGGGAAGCCGACTTTGCCGGCACGCTGTTCGAATCGCTTGGCGTCGACCGCTCGCGCCTGCTGCTCGAACGCGAATCGCGCAATACCTGGGAGAACGCGCTGCTGTCGAAGAAGCTGGCCGACCCCAAGCCCGGCGAAAACTGGCTGCTGATCACGTCGGCCTGGCACATGCCGCGCTCGATCGGCTGCTTCCGTGCCGCCGGCTGGAATGTCGTCGCACACCCGGTCGACTATGTCGCAGCCGAAAGTCAGTGGCTCGCGCTGGACCCGGAAACCACGCTGTACAACGTTTCTGCAGGCCTCAAAGAGTGGATCGGCCTGCTCGCCTATCATCTGATGCATCGCACGGACGCGTGGTTTCCTGCGCCGCATCCGTCAAGCTCACCAGGAGATTCGAATGTCCGATAACGCTGCCCTAGCGGGCGCGCTGCTGATCGACGGCCAATGGCGCAACGGCAGCGGTGCGGCATTCAGCAGTCTCAACCCGGCGACCGAAACCAGTGTCTGGCGCGGCAACGCCGCGGCCCCTGGCGACATCGACGCCGCACTCGCTGCTGCGCGTCGCGCGTCGCCGGCCTGGGCTTGCCGTCCGTTTGTCGAGCGTGAGGCGATCGTGCGCGCGTTTGCCGCACAGCTGCAGACGCACAAGGAAAAACTTGCCGACATCATCGGCCGCGAAACCGGCAAGCCGCTGTGGGATGCGCGTGGCGAAGTGGCGGCGATGACGGCCAAGATCGACATCTCGGTGCACGCCTGGCACATGCGAACCGGCAAGAGCGAGACGCGCGTCGGCAAGCTCAACCAGGTGCTGCGTCATCGTCCGCATGGCGTGGTCGCGGTGTTCGGGCCGTACAATTTCCCCGGTCATCTGCCGAACGGTCATATCGTGCCAGCGCTGCTGGCCGGCAACTGCGTGGTGTTCAAGCCGAGCGAGCTGACGCCGCTGGTCGCTGAAGAAACGGCCAAGCTGTGGCTCGCCGCCGGCATTCCGCCGGGGGTGTTCACGCTGCTGCAGGGCGAACGCGACACCGGTGCCGCGCTCGCCGCGCATGCCGAGCTCGACGGCCTTTACTTCACCGGCAGCGCGCGCACCGGCCGCATCCTCGCGCGGCAGTTCGCGGAAACGCCGCAGAAGATTCTGGCACTGGAACTCGGCGGTAATAATCCCATGATTGTCGGCGATGTCGCCGATTCGCGCGCCGCGCTGCACGATGTCGTGCAGTCCGCGTATCTGTCGTCCGGCCAGCGCTGCACCTGCGCGCGGCGGCTGTTCGTCAAGCACGATGCGGCTGGCGATGACTTCGTGCGCTCGCTCGCAAATATCGTCGGCAGCTTGACGCTTGGCGCGCACGATGCCGACCCGCAGCCGTACATGGGTCCGCTGATTTCGCGGCAGGCGGCCGATGGTCTGCTGGCAGCGCAAGCCGGACTGATCGAACGCGGCGCCAAGCCGCTCGTCGAGATGCGGCGACATGCACTCGGTGCGGCCTTCGTCACGCCCGGCCTGCTCGACGTTGCGAACGTCGCCGAGTTGCCGGACGAGGAATATTTCGGCCCGCTGTTGCAGGTCGATCGCTATGCGACGCTCGACGAAGCCATCGACAAGGCCAATCGCACGCGCTACGGCTTGTCGGCGGCACTGCTGTCGGATTCGCATGCCGACTACGAGAGCTTCTACCATCGCATCCGTGCCGGCATCGTCAACTGGAATCGGCAGACCACCGGTGCCTCGAGCGCGGCGCCGTTCGGTGGCATCGGCGCCAGCGGCAATCATCGCCCGAGCGCTTTTTATGCGGCCGACTATTGCGCGTATCCGGTGGCGTCGATGGAAGCGCCGCATTGCGAGCTGCCGGCGAGCCTATCGCCCGGACTGAAGCTTTAACGATCGTGCAGCCCATCATCGATCTGCGCAGCGATACCGTCACGCGGCCGACGGCTGCGATGCGTGCGGCGATGGCCGCGGCCGAAGTCGGCGACGACGTTTACGGCGATGATCCGACGGTGAATCGACTGCAGGCCGTCGCCGCCGAACGCTTCGGCTTCGAAGCCGCGCTGTTCTTCCCGACCGGCACGCAGAGCAACCTGGCGGCACTGATGGCGCATTGCGGCCGCGGCGATGAATACTTGGTCGGTCAGGACGCGCACACCTATCGCTACGAGCAAGGCGGTGCGGCGGTGCTCGGCAGCATCCAGCCGCAGCCGCTGAACAATCAGCCCGACGGTTCGATTGCGCTCGCCGATATCGCCGCCGCGATCAAACCGGACGATCTGCATTTCGCGCGCACGCGTCTGCTGGCGCTGGAGAACACCATTCACGGCCGCGTGCTGTCGCAGCAATACATTCGCGCAGCCACCGCGCTGGCGCAGGCGCGCGGACTCGCAACGCATCTCGACGGTGCGCGGCTGTACAACGCCATCGTCAAACTCGGCATCAACGAACGCGAGGCGGCCTACGGTTTCGATTCGGTCTCGCTGTGTCTGAGCAAGGGCCTCGGTGCCCCTGCCGGCACTGTGCTAATGGCTTCGCACGAGCTCATCGCGCGTGCGCGGCGCTGGCGCAAGGCGCTCGGCGGCGGTATGCGTCAGGCCGGCATCCTTGCAGCGGCGGGACTCTATGCGCTCGAGCATCAGGTCGCACGGCTCGCCGAAGATCACGCCAATGCGGCCTATCTCGCCGCAGGTCTGCGTGCGCTCGGCCTCGCCGTCGAGCCGGTCGAGACCAACATCGTTTATATGCTGCTGCCCTCCGGCAAAGTTGCGGCGCTCAATAGCCGCCTGCAGGAGCAAGGCGTATTGGCAAGCGTCGCCGAGCGCACGCGCCTGGTCACGCATCTCGACGTGTCGCGCGCACAGCTGGACAGCGTGCTGCAGAGTTTCGCCACCGCGCTCAACTGACGCCATCCGAACACAGCCATGGCGCAGGCCCTCAGCATCGAGCAGATTCGCGCCTTGCCGGCACAGCGCTACGCCGATGTGCGCGACTCGCTGGCGAGCGGCGATCTGCTGTTCGCCGCCGGCAATTATTTATTCTCGCGACTGATCCGGCGGATGACGCATTCGGCCTGGAGCCATGTCGGCATCATCTATCGCGAACCGCTGCTGGATCGCGTGCTGCTGCTGGAGAGCGTCGAAACTTTCGGCGTGCGCTTCGCGCCGCTGTCGAAATATCTGTCCAACTATGCGAACGGCAAACCGTATGACGGCGAGATCGCCATCGCGCGCATTCGCGGACTCGACCATGCACGCATGACGGCGGCGATGCGTTTCGGTCTCGATCAACTTGCCGATCCCTACGATCGCGGCCAGGTTTACCGCGTACTCGGCCGCGTGCTGCTGGGGCGCGTCGCGCGACAGCTCCGCCGCCAGGATGCCTTCATCTGCTCGGAACTGGTCCACGAATGTTTCTTGAGCGGCGGCGCAGACCTTAGACTTGGACAGGCTTCACGCGGCTACGTCTGTCCCGGCGATATCTGGACCGATCCGCGCGTCGAACTCAAATTCCGGCTCGCGCGTCAGCCGCGCGCCGTTTCGCAAGGCTCCATCCAGGAATCACCATGACGACGCTGCTGCTCATCGGCATCACCATCGCGATCTCGATCGTCTGCTTCAACCGGCGCCCGCTGCTGGAGCGGCTGCTGCTGTGGCCGCCGGCGATCAAACAGCAGCATCAATACGAGCGGCTGCTGACCAATGGCTTCGTCCATGCCGACCCGCAGCATCTGATCTTCAACATGTTCACGCTGTTCTTCTTCGGCCGTGCGGTCGAAAGCTTCTATCAGGCGGAACTCGGCCTCGCCGGCTTCGTCATCTTCTACTGCAGCGCGATCGTCGCCGCGATCATCCCGAGCTATCTGCAGCACCGCAACGACAGCCGCTACCGCAGCCTCGGCGCCTCCGGCGGCGTCTCCGCGGTGTTGTTCGCATTCATCCTGTTCCGGCCGTGGTCGACGATTTACATATTCGTGCTGCCAGTGCCGGCGATTCTGTACGCCGTCGCCTTCTTCGCCTGGACCTGGTACCAGGACCGGCAACAGCGCGGCAACATCAATCACAGCGCGCATCTGTGGGGCGCGGTCTATGGCGTGGCGCTGACGCTGGCGATCGAACCGCGCGCATTCGCGTTCTTCGTCAGCCAGCTGTCGCAACCGCACTTCGGCCGTTGACGCTCTAAAATCCGCAGCCATGAGCGCGATCGAAGCCAATTTCGATGGACTGGTCGGCCCCACGCATAACTACGCGGGCCTCGCGTTCGGCAACGTCGCGTCGAAGAAGAACGCGGAAGCCGTGTCGAATCCGTGCGCAGCGGTATTGCAAGGACTGGCAAAAGCCAAGGCGCTGGCCGATATGGGCCTGGCACAGGGCGTATTGCCGCCGCACGAACGTCCGCATATCCCGTCGCTGAAGCGGCTCGGCTTCGACGGCCGCGATGCCGAAGTGCTACGCAAAGCGCAGCGCGACGCGCCCGCGATGCTGGCCGCGGCGGCGTCCGCCTCGTCGATGTGGACCGCCAATGCGGCGACGGTATCGCCAAGCGCCGACACGCGCGACGGCAAGCTGCATTTCACGCCGGCCAATCTCGCCACCAATCTGCATCGGGCGATCGAACCGGAAACCACGGCGCGCGCGCTGAAGACGATCTTCACCAACGAAAAACATTTCGTGCATCACGCAGCCCTGACGGCGACGCCGGCCCTCGGCGACGAAGGCGCGGCGAATCACACACGGCTATGCAGCGATTACGGCACGCATGGCCTCGAGCTGTTCGTCTACGGCGCCGCCAGCGAAGCTGAGCCGAAGCCGGAGAAGTTTCCGGCGCGGCAAATGCGCGCGGCCAGCGAAGCGGTGGCGCGGCTGCATGGACTCGATCCATCCTACGTGCACTACAGCGCGCAAACGCCGGAGTTGATTGACGCCGGCGTGTTCCACAATGACGTCATCGCAGTCGGCAATCGCGAGCTGCTGCTGTATCACGAACGTGCGTTCAGCGATTGCAGCGCCGTGCTCAAGTGGGCGCGCGCCAAGCTCGGCAATTTCTGCGCGGTGGCGGTGCCGGAATCCGAGGTTTCGGTCGAAGACGCGGTCAGCTCCTATCTGTTCAACAGCCAGCTGGTGTGTCCGCCGCGCGCGGATGGAAAACGCAGCGGACAGCGGCTGATCTGCTCGCAGGAATGCCGCGACAACCCGCGCGTCTGGCAGACGATCCGCCGCATCATCGACGACCCCGGCAATCCGATCGAAGACGTGCGCGTGTTCGATCTGCACCAGAGCATGCGCAACGGCGGCGGACCGGCCTGCCTGCGTCTGCGCGTGGTGCTGAACCCGGCCGAGCGTGCGGCGGTCAATCCAAAAATCTGGCTGGACGATGCGCTGTACGCAAAGCTCGTCGCCTGGGCCAGCAAGCACTATCGCGATCGCCTGGCGTTCGCCGATCTGGCCGACCCGCAACTGCTCAACGAGTCACGCCACGCGCTCGACGAGCTGACGCAGATGCTTGGGCTGGGCAGCCTTTACGAGTTTCAGCGCTGAGATACGGCTCGTCGGCAAAAGCTTGCGGCCGGCAAAAATCAGCCATACCATAACGCTGTGCCATAACGACGGAAAACTGCTATGGGCGTGATGACGATCCGCTCTACCTACGCGCTTGACGCGGACACCGCGGGTACGATCAAACGGCTCGCAAAAGACTGGAATGCTTCGCAGGCCGAAGTGATCCGGCGCTCGGTGCGGCTGGCGGCCGAGCAGCACCAGGCGATGGTCCGGCGCACGCCGGCCGAAGTGCTCGAACACTGGCGCAAGGCTCCTCCTAAGCGAACCCGCGAGCAGACGCAGAAGATCATCGCCGAGATGGGACGGCTGCGGCATCTCGACGACCTGCGTCGCACGCGGCATCACGCAGGCAAGCCCGGCCGTCGATCGGCGTGATCCATCTGGACGCGAACGTGCTGGTGGCCTTGCCGGATTGGGCGGTCGAACGTCACCCCTTGCTGAATCGCGTCGCGCGCGGCGAGGCCGCGGCGGTCTGTTCGCTGGCCTGGTACGAATACTCGATCGGCCCGGTCGACGAGGACGAACGGCTGGCAGTGCGCGAATTCATCCGCGACAACATCGTCGCCTTCGACGATGCCGATGCAGCGCTCGCAGCGCATCTTTACAACGCCGTCGGCCGCAAGCGCGCGCTGAAAACCGATGCCTGCCTCGCCGCCTGCGCAATTCGCGCCGATGCCGATTTCCTGACGCTGAATGTCGACGATTTCCGGCCGTTCTCGGCGCACGGTCTGCGCCTCCTGGAAGTCTCGCGGCGGTGAGCCGGCAGCCGCGACCCGCCGACCCCGCTGCCACAGCCATTAACTGGCGCTGGCACCGCTGGTCCGAACTCTCCACCGATCTGCTGTATCAGCTATTGCAACTGCGCACTGCGATTTTCGTGGTCGAGCAGAACTGCGTGTTTCAGGACATGGATGGACTCGATGCGCGCAGCGAGCACCTCTGCGGCTTCGATACCGAGGGCGTGCTGGTGGCATACGCGCGGCTGCTGCCGCCAGAGCTGAAGTACGTGGAAGCTTCGATCGGCCGCGTGATCGTCGCCGAATCGCAGCGCCGCAGCGGCCTTGGCCGGCTGCTGATGGCGCAGGCGCTCGAAGGCACGCTGGCGCGCTTCCCGGACCACGCGATCCGCATCGGCGCGCAGCATCGGCTGGAGCGTTTCTATCGGGATTTCGGCTTCGACAGCACCGGCGAGCCCTATCTCGAAGACGGCATCTGGCATATCGACATGCTGCGCAGGCCGGGCACACCTCGCTGACGGCGGCGGTTATATACTGATCGGCGCCTTCCCTGCGTTCCTTTCCGGTCTCCGCACGCCTTGTACGCCGCTTATTTCAGTCTCCGCGAGCCGCCGTTTTCCATCGCGCCGGATCCCAGTTTTCTTTACCTGAGCGCAGGCCACCAGGAAGCGCTCGGCCACCTGCTGTACGGCACCGGCCAGTACGGCGGCTTCGTGCAGCTGACCGGCGAAGTCGGCACCGGCAAGACCACCATCGTGCGTTCGCTGCTGGCGCAGAAGCTCGACAACGTCGATGTCGCGATGATTCACAACCCGCGCCAGAGCGAGCTGGAATTCGTCGCCTCGATCTGCGACGAGCTCGGCGTCAGCTATCCGCAGCCGGCCACGTCGATCAAGACGCTGGTCGATGCGCTCAACGAATATCTGCTGAAAGCACATGCCGCCGGGCGTCGCACCGTGCTGATCATCGACGAAGCACAGAACCTCGCACCCAGCGTGCTCGAACAGGTGCGGCTGCTGACCAATCTGGAAACCGACAAGGAAAAGCTGCTGCGCATCATGCTGATCGGCCAGCCGGAACTGGCGACGCTGCTGGAGCGGCCGGACTTGCGCCAGCTCGCCAGCCGCATCACCGCACGTGCGCAGCTTAAAGCGCTGCAGCCGTCCGATACCGAGCGCTACATCGTGCATCGCCTGCGCGTCGCCAACGGCGCCGCCGACCTGTTCTCCAGCGCTGCGATCCGTCGCGTACATCGCTACACGCAGGGCATTCCGCGGCTGATCAACATCGTCTGCGATCGCGCCCTGCTCGGCGCCTATGCGCGGGGCTTGCGCACGGTGACGCCGGAAGTGGTCAATCAAGCAGCCGCCGAAGCGCTCGGACTCGAGCAGCGCACGCCGGCCTGGAAGCGCTGGCTATCGCAACTGCTGCCGCGCCGCGTACCGCTGCTGTACGTGGAAGCCGCGCTGGCCATCGCAACGCTGGTGGTGGCCGGCGTGATCGCGGCGCAATTGCTGGGCGACAAGCACGCGACCCGACCCGCCGCCGCAGCACCTGCCGACGCACCGGCGGAAGCCGCAGCGAACGCCAGTGCAACGCTGCCGACCACCGCGGCGGTCGTCGCGCCTGCCGCGCCGGTGGACGTCGATGTCGGCGCGCTGCGCGCCACTGCGCAGCCGCTGCCGCTGGTGATGTCGCGCCTGATCGGCCTGTGGGACGACACCATTCACATCGCGCGCGGCGACACCGTCTGTCGCGCACTCGCTGCCAGCAAGCTCGGCTGCTATCGCGGCCAGGGCGACTGGGCTGCACTGCAGGGCATCAACCGTCCGGCGATCCTGACGCTGCAATTGCCTGAAGGTGCCACGCAATACGTGCTGCTGCGCGGACTGAACGAGGATCACGCGGTACTCGATACCGGCAGCGGCCCGCTGCGCCTGCCGATCAGCCAGCTCGGCGAACTCTGGACCGGCGAATTCCTGGTGCTGTGGCGCAAGGACATCGACGACACCCTGATCGCACCGACGGCGCGCGGCAATTCGGTGCGCTGGCTGCGCACCCGGCTGGCACAGGCTGCGGGGCACAAGCTGACGCCGCCGGTATCGGATCAGTTCGACAGCGATCTGCGTAAATCGCTGACTCAATTTCAAAGCGATCACGGCCTCGAGGCCGACGGTCGCGCCGGCGTGCGCAGCCTGATGGCGCTGGCCGATATCGATCGCGCCGTCGGTACGCCGACGCTCGAAATCGCCGACGCAGGGGCTAAGCCATGAGCTATATCCTGGAAGCGCTGAAGCGCGCCGAACGCGAGCGCCGTGCCGGCACGTCCGCACTGCTCGACGAAGTCTCCAGCCCCAGCACGACCACCGCCGCACCCGCCTGGCAGCGCTGGATTGTGCCGGCCGTGATTTCGGCGCTGGTCGCTGCACTGCTGACTTATCTGCTGGTCGGACGCGGCACCCATCCCGTCGCAGCACCCACACCGAGCGCCGCGGCAACAACGCCGCAGACGACAACGCCGCAAGCAACTGCGCCGCCGCCGGCGCCGAGCGTTCCCAGCAGCGCCGCCAGTGCGGAGTCGACGCCACCAACGATTGAAGACGACGGCCGCATCTCCAGCCTCAACGATCTCGACGACAAGCCGGCGCCCGCCGACACCGCAGCCGCAGTAGCGTCGACCGACGCCGACACCGATAGCGCAGCGCCGACGCGCCCAGGCAATGCGCGTGCGAACCGGCGGCCGACGCTCGCCCTCTCGGCCAACGCTGCCGACGATGGCGCTGCGTCGACGGCAGCGACCGCCGACGACAGCGATGCGGACGCCGGCGCCGCGGAACCAGCGGCGGCGCAACCGGCGCAGGCCGCCGCGCCCGCCACCGCACAAAACCTGCGTGAAATGCCCGATGCGTTCCGCGCCAGCTTTCCCGCGATCACGGTCGACGTGCACGCCTACAGCGACGATCCGGCAAAGCGCTTCGTACTGATCGACGGCAAGCGCTACCGCGAGAACGACACGCTGGCGCAAGGCCCGCACATCGTCGGCATCGTGCCAGCGGGCATCGTGTTCGATTGGCAGGGGCAACGCGTGCTGTACGCGATGAATCGTTGAGTCACGCGCGGCGCAACCGCGCGCACTCAAACTTACAGCCCAACTCGTAAACCAAGCGGGGCGGCAAGCCAGTCAGCAATCGGACTCAGCGCGCCGTCTAAAGCTGTAGAACTTTAGGGAACCTCTGAAGAAGCGTCGCGAGCGAAGGCAGGGCGCGCGAACCCGGAGCGCAGGAACCGCAGCATACCTAGACGTATGTGAGGATTCCGAGCACTGGATTCGTGCGAGATGCCGAGCGCAGTAGCTTATGCAGAGGTTCCTTAGACGCCAACCGCTTGCGGCAACGCGACCAGTTCCGCCACCGCCGCTTCGAGCCGCTGCAGCGCTTCGGCGATATCCGCTTCCGGAATGATCAGCGACGGTGCCAGCCGCAGCACGTCGGGGCCGGCCACCAGCGTCCACACGCCGTGGCGCAAGCCGGCATTGACCACGTCCTTGGCGCGGCCTTTCCAGGCTGCGCTCATCGGTGCGCCGATCAGCAGTCCGATGCCGCGCGCCGGCTCGAAAATACCGTAGCGCTTGCCGATCGCGTTGAGGCCGTCCTTGACCAAGGCCGCGCGCGTTTCGACACCTTTCAGCAGCGCCGGATCGTTGACGATATCGAGCACCGTCTCGGCCACCGCGCAGGCCAGCGGATTGCCGCCGTAAGTCGAGCCGTGCGTGCCGAAGGCCAGCACGTCCGCCGCCTTCTTGGTGCACAGCATCGCACCGATCGGGAAACCGCCGCCGAGACCCTTGGCGCTGGTCAGCACGTCAGGCGCGACGCCGTAATTCATGTAGGCGTAGAGCTGCCCGCTGCGGCCCATGCCGGTCTGCACTTCGTCGTAGATCAGCAGCGCGCGGTGCTCGTCGCAGAGCTTGCGTGCACCTTCGATGAACTCAGCACTCGCCGGCAGAATGCCGCCCTCGCCCTGCACCAGCTCCAGCACCACCGCGCAGGTGCGATCCGAAATCGCGTTCTTCAGCGCGCTCAGATCGTTGTACGGCAGATGCGTGATGCCGCCGGGAATCGGCTCGAAACCCTGCGTGTACTTGGCCTGGCCGCCGACGCTGACGGTGAACAGGGTGCGGCCGTGGAAAGCGTTGTAGAACGAAATGATCTGGTGCTTGGCCGGGTTGATGGTGTTGCCGTAACGGCGCGCCAGCTTGAACGCCGCCTCGTTGGCCTCGCCGCCGGAATTGCAGAAGAACACGCGGTCGGCAAAGGTCGCCGCAACCAGCTTCTGCGCCAGCCGCAGCGCCGGCTCGTTGGTCATCACGTTCGACAGATGCCACAGCTTGCCGGCCTGTTCGGTGAGTGCAGCCACCAGCTTGGGATGGCAATGGCCGAGCGCGGTGACCGCGATGCCGCAGGCCATGTCGATATATTCGCGGCCCTGCTGATCCCAGATGCGCGAGCCGGCGCCGCGCACCGGCACGATCTCCGCCGGCGAATAGTTGGGAACCATGACCTCATTGAAGGTCGCGCGCGTAACGTTCATTTTTCAACCTCGGCGGCACAAGCCGCCCTCTCGCAAAAAAATGCCGCGAAATTGCGACCTTCCCAGCGATTCGAACGGCGGATTTTACGGTTGCGGCGGCGCGCTGTAAAACGGCGGCGCGAACCGGTGGGGTTTTAGGTTGATTGAGGTCTGCTGTCGGCTAAAGCAGTAGCTCCCGACAGGCCGTTTTCAGGAGTTGAAATTGCGCGCTGGCTGAAAGAGCTCGACAAGCTCTCTGGATCCGAAGTCAGCCCAAAGCTGCTGGTCGAACATGCCACGCGTGGGCTCTAACCGGCCACTTCCGTCGGTCGGCCGGCATTCCGTGGCGGCCCGCCGCTTAATCCATGGTTGCGGACAATGGATGTGATAATCGCGAAAACTTTTGGGGGAAGCTTCAATGGTCGAGAGGGAGTTGCCAGAAGAAAGCTCGGCACAACGCATTGGTCAGCTGGCTCAGCTTACTTTGGGCGCCAGACATCCGTTGACCTGGAAGCTGAAAGAACTCGACGGCACGACGGACGTAGGCTTGGACTATCAAGTGCAGGTCGTGAAGGCGGTAGTTACTGGGGAACTGAATCAGTTCAGGGACATATTCCGGCTGCAACTCAAAGGCACGGAATCCCCGAAGAGGAGTTCCGACGGGGACTTTTATTCGGTCGACCTAAAAGCCTCTACTGTCCGTTATTACGAGCGCATGACCGAGCCAGTGCTGCTGGTGCTGTGCGATCTGAGCGTTTTCCCGGGAGACCCTCGAGCCTGTCCAGCTTTTTACGTGTGGATTCACGACGAAATTAGGCGGAGGCGTGGAGATGGATCAAGAGCTGTTGACAATAATGACTACCTGACGTTCCGCGTACCGGTTGCGAATGTCCTAGACGGCAGTTTCGATGTGTGCTCGGAAATTGAGCGCACGCGTACTTTGATGAAGGTTGCGCTTCAGCTCGACAAGACTGTTGAGCAATCGCGCCCTGGCATGCCGCCCGAAGAACGCGGCGCGTTCGCCCACAAAATTATAGGTGGGTTCGTCGGGCGCGGCGTCGCACTCCTGGACGCGATGTCGGAGCCGGTGTCTTCGCCATGGCCGAAGGCCCCACAGGGCTCCATAGCCGCCCGATTGATCACCGTGGCGGAAATGCTGCAACGAGGCAATTCGAGCGGTGCTATGGCTGTATTGGAGGGCATCCGCGCAAAGGTTTCGGATGCCGTGGCCGTAGAACGAGCGGAGTTCGCGTTCCTTTTTGGGCGCGCGCTCACGCTAAACGGTCAGGAAGCTGACGCACTTCCTTACTTTGATCAGGCAATTGCGCTCTCCGCGGAACCGAAGCACTTGGTCGCTTGGGCAGAGGGCAAGCTGCGAGAGTCGCTGCATGGCGGTACCGAAGGCGACCTGTCCGCAATTAGAGCGCGGTTAACTGTGGATCACCCGGAAGTGATCGCAATGCAGGCGCGCTTACTCGCGACGGAAGGCAAGCACACAGACGCGCAGGCCATGCTTGATCGACTAGCCGGCGACGACGTGATGACGACCAGAGCGATCGTCGCGCTCAACGCCAGCGATTGGCTTAGAGTTACCGACATCTGCAGCGCGGGCCTGGCAAAAGTCGGCTGTGATGATCGCTCCCGTTCGCTGTTCTCGTTGCTGCGCGCGCGAGGACTCTTCCACATCGCTGTTGGAATCAAGGAGCCAGTGGAGTTTGAAAAGCTTCCGGTGTTTGGACCACCTGATCTGGATTTGGCCAAGCTTCGCGATTGTTGGTCCGATATCGAAATGACGCTGGGATTCTTCAGCGAAGCTGGATGGCCGGAA
>JAQGNU010000157.1 GCA_028291645.1 Nevskia sp. | reverse complement strand
CAGCGCGTCCTTCTGCTCGGCCAGCCGGTGCTCGGCGGCGGCTTGGTCTTCCTGCGCCTGCCTGACCTTGGCGCTCTGCAGTTCGATCTGCGCGCCGAGCTTGCGCACCTGGCCCTGGGCTTCGCCGAGCTTGCGTTCGGCGGCCTCGACCGCGCTGCGCAAGGCGTCTTTCTGCGAACGATCAGTCTCGATCGACTTGTTGACCGCTTCGATGCGGTCGCGCAGCTTTTCCAGTTCCGCGGCGTTCTTTTTCAGCTTGGCGTCATCGCCGGCCCAGGCGCCGGCGGCCAGCATCAGGCCGAGCGCGACCGCCGCGGACAGCGCGCCGGACAGCGCTTGCGGCAGCCATCGAATCGGTGGTCGAGTCTTTGGCAGCGGGCAGCGCATGGGCAAGCGGTCTTTCGAGCCGTTACGGCGGGTGCGATAATGATACTAGGAGCGACCACTCCGAACGCCGCCACCCACACCGATCGTCGGCCGATCAGCGACAGCCGAGACGCATGCCTTCAGTCCCGCAGTTCCTGGAATTCTTCCAGCATCATCCGTATCTGTTCGCGATGCTCGGCGCCGCGGTGGCGCTGTTCATCGTCAACGAGGCGGTGGGCTCGCTGACCGCCGGCGCCCGCATGACGCCGCTGCAGGCGGTGCGCCTGATCAACGATCGCGAGCCGGTGGTGATCGACGTGCGCACCGCCGCCGACTTCAAGAAAGGCCATCTGCTGAACGCGGTCAACCTGCCGGTCGCCAAGATCGGCGAGCGCGCCGACGAGCTGGCGAAAGACAAGAGCAAGCCGCTGCTGGTGTACTGCGCGCTCGGCGGCAGCGCGATCGAAGCGGCGAAGAGCTTGCGCAAAGCCGGCTACAGCGAAGTCTATCCGCTGCGCGGCGGCATCAACGGCTGGCTCAGCGCCAACCTGCCGGTTACGGCGAAGTAGCCCAGGCACGATCAGTCATGTCGCCCGTCCTCGTTTACAGCACGCGCATCTGCCCTTACTGCATGATGGCGAAGCGTCTGCTGCAATCGAAAGGCGTGCAGTACGACGAAGTGCTGGTCGACGTCGACAGCCAACGCCGCGACGAGATGATGCAGCGCAGCGGCCGCCGCACGGTGCCGCAGATTTTCGTCGGCGCGACCCATGTCGGCGGCTACGAGGATCTGGCTGCGCTGGATCGTGCCGGCAAGCTCGAGCCGCTGCTCAACGGCGGCTAGCCGCGCGTCATTCACCGCATTCAATCGTTCCGCCGCACTGGCCGCGGCGGCGTTTTTATCACTTAAGTTTTATAACCCCGGACTTTTCTCATGGCTGAACCGAATACCGCATCGCTGCCGACCCGCCAGGTGCTGCTGCAGCGCCTGTTCCTGAAGGATTGCTCGCTGGAAGTGCCGCTGGCGCCGCAGGTGTTTTCGCGGCAGTGGAATCCGACCATCGACGTGCAGATCAACTCCAACATCAGCGGCATCGGCGAGCAGCTGTTCCAGGTGGTGCTGGCGGTGACGGTCACCGCCAAGCTCGGCGAAGAAATCGGCTTCCTCGCCGAGGTGCATCAGGCCGGCATTTTCCACGTCAGCGGATTCGAGAGCGAGGCCGAAGTGCAGGGCGTGCTCGGCGGCTATTGCCCGAACGTGATCTTTCCGTTCGCGCGCGAAGCCATCGCCGAACTGACCCAGCGCGGCAGCTTCCCGCCGGTGCTGCTGCAGCCGATCAACTTCGAAGGCCTGTACATGGAACACGTCAACAAGCAGCGCGGCCAGTCGGCGGAAATCAGCGCCAGCGGCGACGGCAGCAACGTCGTTCTGCAGTAAGCGGCCGGCGCGCTGGCAATGAGCGCGACCCGACCGATTGCAGTGCTCGGTGCCGGCGCCTTCGGCACCGCGCTGGCGATCCAGCTGTCGCGCCGCGGCGCGCCCACGTTTCTATGGGGCCGCGACGCCACGATGATGGCGAATATGCAGGAAAGCCGTGAAAACGTGCGCTATCTGCGCGGCTGCCATCTGCCGGCGCCGCTGATCGCCACCGCGGATTTCGATGCGGCGATCGCCGACGCCGGCGACATCCTGATCGCAACACCGAGCCCCAGCTTGCGCGAAATCTGCCGGCGACTGGCACCGCGCGTGCGCGTTGAACAAGGCATCGCCTGCGCCTGCAAGGGCCTCGAACCGGACAGCGGCCGCTTCGCACATGAAGTCATCGCGGAGGAATTGGGCGCTACGCGTTCCGTAGCGATCATTTCAGGGCCGACCTTCGCCAAGGAACTCGGCCTCGGCTTGCCGACTGCCGTCACCGTCGCTTCGCCGCAAGCGGCATTCGCCGAGCGCATGGCGGCGGCACTGCATGGCGACGGCTTTCGCGCCTACACCTCGGACGACATCATCGGCGTCGAGATCGGCGGTGCGGCCAAGAACGTACTCGCGATCGCGGTCGGTATCGCCGACGGGCTCGGCCTCGGCGCCAACACGCGCGCAGCGATGATCACGCGCGGCCTCAACGAAATCGCGCGCCTCGGTGCGGCACTCGGCGCGCAGCCGGAAACGGTGATGGGCCTCGCCGGCCTCGGCGATCTGGTGCTGACCTGCACCGACAACCAATCGCGCAATCGCCGTCTCGGTCTACTGCTGGGCCAGGGCAAGACCGTCGCCGAAGCGCAACACGCGCTCGAAGGCGTCGTCGAAGGCGTGCGTGCCGCACCCGAAGTGCTACGCTTAGCGAAGCGCCTCGGCGTGCAGCTGCCGCTGCTGGAAATGGCTAGCGCGGTGATCGCCGGCGAAGTCTCGCCGATTGCAGCGGTGCAGCGTCTGGCGGAACGGCCGCAGCGCGCCGAAACCTACTGATGAGCAGCACGCTCGACAACCTCATCCTGTACTTCATCCCGGTCTTCATCCTGTCGATCGGCGCCGAACTGTTGTACGCGCGGCGACGCCAGCAGGAACTCTACGAAACGCGCGACAGCTTCGCCTGTCTGGCGATGGGCATCGGCAACCTGGCCGTCGCCATCCCGATGAAGCTGTTCTGGATCTGGCTCTATACGCTGGTTTATCGCTATCGCATTTTCGAAATGCCGATGAGCGCGTGGTGGAGCTGGCTGCTGCTCTTCTTCGGCGACGAGTTCTGCTACTACTGGTTCCACCGCGCACATCATCGCGTGCGACTGCTGTGGTGCACGCACGTCAACCACCATTCGAGCCAGCGCTTCAACTTCGCGGTGGCGCTGCGCCAGCCCTGGACCGAAAGCTTCAGCGCCTACTGGTTCTGGCTGCCGCTGCCGCTGCTCGGCTTTCATCCGCTGGCGGTGATCGCGATGCAGTCGATCAGCCTGATCTACCAGTTCTTCGTCCACACCGAAGCGGTGCGCAGCCTCGGTCCGCTCGAATACCTGATCAACACGCCGGCGCATCACCGCGTACATCACGGCAGCAATCCGCGCTACATCGATAAGAACTTCGGCGGCATGCTGATCATCTGGGATCGGCTGTTCGGCAGCTTCGAGCCGGAGATCGAGCGCGTGCACTACGGGCTGGTGCACAACATCGCGACGTTCAATCCAGTGCGGATCGCGTTTCATGAATTTGCGGCGATGACGCGGGATGTACGACAGGCGAAGTCGTGGAGCGAGCTGTGGGTGGCGGTGGCGCGGGAGCCGGGAGCGTCGGGGGCACGCTGAACTCGAAAGGCGGATTACGCCTAACGGCTAATCCGCCCTACTCGTGCTAGATCCCCCAGTAACGACTTTGAACGATGTCGATCTCTGATATGGCGCCATCCTTCTGAAGTTCATCATAGCGAAGTCCCTTCTTGAGAACGAACAAAAGAAGTTCAGCGTCGTCGTGGAGGGGAAATCGATCGTAGAGCACCTGGGTATTAAGAAACTGTCTGTTGATCGGATCAAGGAATGCTCGCAGTGAGCATAAGGCGCTCTCGATTTCATTTCTGGATGGCGCGGGAAAGGAAGTGACCTTCAATTGAGTGGCTAAATCGAAGTGCGCGATATCCTTATTTCTCCTGACTTTGATGCTGCTACACGCATTTTGATAATTCTTCAGGAGCGGTTGTAGGGTTGACACAAGGCTTGGATCAGGAAGATTAGTGATTGCTGCAAGAAAGGCTTCAAGCGTGAGGTTGGAACGTCCCGATGTTGCGGCAGGATCGGCAAGCTTACTCAAAGTGAGCTGAATATCGTTTAGCAGGATGGGACGAAGCAGCGCAAAGAATGTTGGTGATGCCTCATTGATTAAATTAATCCGCTCCGGATTTGTGTCGTAAATCTGCCGAAGGATTTGCCAACGAGCGTGAAGCCAAAGCACTTCCTGTTCGAGAAAGTCCCACAAGTCTTTTAGCTGCGCGGGGAGTGGCATGACGGGAGTCTAACGTCGGTCAGCTTTCAAATCCGATACGCCCCAAACTTCATCACCCCCGACACCACCCCCATCACCCGCTTCACAAATTTCGGCAGTTGCCGCGCCCCCGCCGCCGCGGCCTCATCCCCATGCCGCGCTTCATCCAGCTTCATCGCCGACACGATCGCGCGACTGCGCGCATCGTCCTTCGGCAGCTGCCCCAGATGCTCGTCGAGATGCGCGACGACCTGCCGCTCGGTCTCTTCGACGAAACCGAGATTCCAGCGATCGCCGGCGATGCCGGCGGCGGCACCGATCGCAAACGAACCGGCGTACCACAGCGGACTCAGGCGGCTCGGCTGGTCCTTCAACTCGTGCAGCCGCAACTCGCACCACTGCAGGTGCTGGCGCTCCTCGGCGGCGGCGCGCAGCAGGTGTTCGCGCAGCTTGCCGTTGCGCGCGACCAGCGCCTGGCCGTGATACAGCGCTTGCGCGGCGACCTCGCCGGCATGGTTGACGCGCATCAGGCCGGCGGCGCGGCGCCGCGCAGATTCGCTCAAAGCGGCTTGCGGCAGCGCTGCGGCCGGATAATTTTCGCCGGCAGCGGGCGTGGCTGACCAACGGCCGAGCTGGCGCTGAAGGCGCATCAGCGCTTGATCCAGCGTCGAGTAGCTGCGTCCGCCGGCGTCGGCGCGGGGCACAGCAGGGGGGCGCGGCATTGTGGACCTCCGAGGTTTTTCCTATTCTGCGAACAATGCAGCGGTACCGCAAAAATCTCTCGTAGCACGGATGACTCGACGAGGCCTCTCCCTGATGAAATCGCTTACGTTCGCCGCGGCCTGCCTGGCCGCCGCGACGCTATCTGTCAACGCGTTCGCGCAAACCCCACCGCCGCCCGCCGACGCGGGCTTGCCGCCGGAAATCGTCGCCGCCGCGCAAAGCATCGACGCCGCGCGCATCTCGGCACACGTCAAGTTCCTCGCCGACGATCTGCTCGAAGGCCGCGGCACTGGCACCCGCGGCGGCGACATCGCCGCACAGTACATCGCCGCGCAATTCGCGCTGGCCGGTTTGAAGCCGGCCGGCGACAACGGCGGCTATCTGCAGAAAGTGCGCTTCGTCGGCACCCACACCGAACCGGAAAGCAAGTTCGCCTTCCTGCCGCCGAACGGCCAGCCGATTGCGCTGCGGCTGGCGGACGACATCGTCTCCGGCAACGAGACCGGCAGCGATGCCGCCGATGTCGAAGCGCCGATCGTGTTCGTCGGCCACGGCATCGACGCGCCCGAGTATCAGTGGGACGACTACAAGGGCGTCGACGTCAAGGGCAAGGTGGTGCTGATCGTGGTCAACGAACCGGCCTCGGACGATCCGAAGTTCTTCACCGGCAGCGCGATGACCTACTACGGCCGCTGGACCTACAAGTTCGAGGAAGCTGCGCGCAAGGGCGCGATCGGCGCGCTGATCATCCACAAGACCGAGCTGGCGAGCTATCCCTGGGATGTGGTGCGCAGTTCCTGGAGCGGCGAGCAGGTGTTCCTGGCCGACGACAAGCGGCCGAAGTTGCAAGCGGCTTCGTGGATTCAACTGGAAGTGGCGCGGCTGCTGCTGACCGCGTCCGGCAAGAATCTCGACGACTTGCTGAAGCTGGCCGACACGCGCGACTTCAAGGCGTTCGAACTGCCGGTGAAATTCCAGGCGCACATCGTCTCGAAAGTGCGGCGTTTCGAATCGAGCAACGTCGTCGCGATGTTGCCCGGCAGCGACAAGGGCGCGCCGAAACAGGCGGTGTTATATACCGCGCACTACGATCATCTCGGCATCACGCCGGATGCGCCGGGCCCAGGACAAACAGATCGCATCTACAACGGTGCGGTCGACAACGGCACCGGCTGCGGCATCCTGCTGGAACTGGCGCACGCGTGGTCGGAGAGCAAGCAGCCGCCGCCGCACCCGATCTATTTCGCCTCGGTCACCGCCGAAGAAAAAGGCCTGCTCGGCTCGAAGTATCTGGGCGAGCATCTGCCGCTGCCGGCGAGCGCGGTGGCGATCGATCTGAACTACGACGCGGTGCCGCCGATCGGCGAACCGGAATCGGTCGAAGTCAGCGGCGCCGAGCGTACCAGCTTCTATCCGACGGTCGAGCGCATCAGCAAGAGCATGGGCTTCGCGATCGAAGCGGACGCCACCCCGAGCGCCGGCCATTACTACCGCTCGGATCACTTCAGCTTTGCGCGCGTCGGCGTGCCGGCGTTCTCGATCAACACCGGGCTCAAGTTCGTCGGTCACCCGGCGGACTGGGGTGCGGCCCAGCAGAAGGACTACACCACCAACCGCTATCACCGGCCCGGCGACGAGTGGACACCGGAGCAGAACTACAGCAGCAACGCCAAGCTGGCGCGGCTGGGTTTGATTCTCGGCTGGAACGCGTCCAGCGCTGCCGATACGGTCGGCTGGCAGCCGGGCGACGAGTTTGCGGCGGCGCGGGCGCGCAGCGAGAAATCGCCCTAAAGTGACGCATCCCGCAAGCACCCAAGTCGTCGCGCTGCGGCCACGCCGCGCGACGCACGCCATCCGGCGCTGATGTTCTGGCCGCTATTTTTTCTGACCGCGGTGCTCGGCCTGGCAGCGCTGCGCGCCACGCTGCGCACCGCCAGCGTGGTACTCGCGGCGAGCGTGCTGTTCTACGGCGCATTCGGCGATTCCTGGTGGCTGTTCGTGCTGCTGGCGCTGCTCTGCATCATCGTGCTGGTGCCGCTCAACGTGCCCGCGCTGCGTCAGGAATGGCTGTCGCGACCGGCCTTCTTCGCTTTTCGCCGGCTGCTGCAGACGCTCAGTGTCGAGACGCTGGCGGCGCTCGACGCCGGCCGCGCCGGCTGGGACGGCGGCCTGCTCGATGGGCAGCCCGACTGGGCGCATTTCGACGCGCTGCCCGCCGCGCAGCCGGGGGCCACCGAGCAGGCGCAGATCGATCAGTTGCTGCACCAATTCCGTCAGTTCGGCGGTGACGCGGGGACGGCGGCGGCGCGCCAGCACTGGCTGCAGCAGCAGCGCGTTTACGGCTTCAGCATCGCGCAGCAGGCGGGTGGCCTCGGGCTGTCGCCGCTGGCGCAGTCGGCCTTGATTGCAGGACTCGCAGCGATCGATCCGCAGACCACGGCGACGCTCGGCGCAGCCGGCCGCCTGATCTGGATCGAACTGCTGCAGCGTCGCGGCACGCGCAGCCAGCAGTCGCGGCTGCTGCCCGGCTTGGCCAGCGGCCGCGAGCGCATCGATCGGGTTTGCGAAGCACCCGCCGGCAGCGCCATCGCGGTCCACACGCAAGTCGACGGCGGCTCTGCGATCGGTTTGCGGCTGCGACTGAATGCGCCGGTGTCGCAGCTGGGCGACAGCACGCTGCTGGCGCTGGTGGTGCAGGTGCAGGATCCGAACGGACTGCTCGATCCCAGCGCGCGCAGCGGTCTCGCCTGCCTGTTGCTGCCGCGGCGCACGCCTGGGCTGCGCGTCGACCTCACACTCGATGGCGAAGCCCTGGTGATCGCCGAGGATGCAATCGTCGGCGGCATTGCGCGCATCGGTTGCGGTGCGCTCGATCTGCAGGCCGCCGCCGCGGTTGCCGGTGCGATGACGCCGCCGGCGATCCACGCCGGCATCGCCAGCACCGCAGCACTCGCCGCCGGTGCCTATGCGCGCCTGCATGCGCCGTTCGCGGAAGCGGTCGGCGAACGCGCCACCGCGCAGGAAGCGCTCGCGGTAATCGGCGCCGGCGCCTACGCCGCGCAAGCGCTTGCTGCCAGCGCCGCACAGGCGCTCGGCAGCGGCCTAGCACCGCTGTCGCCCGCCGCATTCGCGCGCAGCTTCACGGTCGAGCAAGGCCGTCGCATCGCCGCCGCCGCCGCCGATCTGGGCCTGACCGATACCTCGCTGCGCGAACTGCTGGACTTCGCGCCGGCGCATAGCGGCTGCGCGATGCCGGCGCGGCTGGCCCGGCCGATCGATCACACCGCCTGCGTGCTGTCCGGTCATAGCGCTTTCATGAGCGCGCTGGCAGCGGCGCGCGAGAAGAATCCGGCGCGCGGACTGCAGGCCTTCGACCGCGCGTTCTGGGATCACTTCGGGCATCTGTTCAACAGCGCCGCGCGCGCGCTGTTGCTGGCGCTGTCGGCCGGCCTGCTCAGCGCCGTGCGGATGCGCTCGCCGCTGGCGCGGCGTATCGGCCAGCGCATCAACCGCTACAGCGCGGCACTCGCCTTCGCCACCGATATCGCGCTGAGCCGCCTCGGCGCCGATCTGGCGTCGTCGCGCAGTTTCACCGCCAAGCGCAGCGCGCATCAGGCCGCGCGGCTGACGCTGACCACCTGGCTCGGCGATGCGCTGGCGCAGTTGTGGCTCGCTGCTTGTGCACTGAAGCGCTTCGACGATGCGGGTGCGCCGCCGGCCGATCGCGCGGTGCTCGAATGGGTCTGCGCCGATGCACTGCGCGGCGTCGAGGACGCGCTCGATCGCGTCCTGCGACATCTGTCGTCGCCAGTGCTGGCGCTGCTGACGCGCCTGATCGTGTTTCCGCTCGGCCGCGGCGCCTGGGCGCCCTGCGATGGCGCCAACCGCCAGGTTGCACAACGTCTGCTCGATGCGCGCGGGCTGCGCGCGGCACTGACGCCGAGCCCGCCGCGGCTCGGCCTGCTGTCGACCGCGCTGCTGGCGACGCTCGACGGCGAGGCGCTCGAAGCGCGCGTCGCGACGACGCCGGCCAACGGCCGTATCGTGCGTATCGAGCAGGCGCTCGCCAGCAGCCTGATCGATGCGGCGCAGGCGCAGCAGCTGCTCGACTGGACCTATGCGGTGCGCGCGCTGGAACGCGTCGCCGCAGCGGCCGCGTCCTGAACCGTCGCCTGCGGCTCATGCTACGAATTATGAAGCGCTGAGCGATGCCCGCCGCCTTTCCGATGATCCGCGATGTTGCCGGACTGCGCAGCGGCGAGTTCGATGTACTGGTGATCGGTGGCGGCATCTACGGCGCCTGGATCGCCAACGACGCCGCCGCGCGCGGGCTGCGCGTAGCGCTGATCGAAAAACACGACTGGGGTGCGGGCACTTCGTCGGCCTCGAGCAAGCTGATCCACGGCGGCCTGCGCTACCTGGAACATTTCGAATTCGGCCTGGTGCGGCACGCGCTGGCCGAACGCCGCGTGCTGTCGCACATCGCACCGCATCTGGTGCAGGCGCTCAACTTCCTGGTGCCGGTGTGGCGCGACGCGCGCGTCGGCCGTCTGCAGTTGCTGGCCGGATTGACGCTGTACGACCTGCTCGCCACCGGCAAACAGCCGGTGCCGCGCTTCAAATCGTTTGCGCGTGCGAAACTGCTGGAAGCACATCCCTACCTGCGCGCCGATGGCCTGCGCGGTGGTCTGCGTTATGGCGACTGCCAGGAAGACGACGCGCGCATGACGCTGGTGGTGGTGGCCGCCGCGCAGGCCGCCGGCGCGGTCTGCGCCAATCGCATCGAAGCCGTCACGCTGCTGGAGCAGGACGATCGCGTCTGCGGCGCGCAGTTGCGCGACAGCCTCAGCGGCGCCGCTTTCGAACTGCGCGCCGGCCTGGTGATCAATGCCGCCGGTCCGTGGTCGCGTGACTTGCTTGGTGCGGAAGCTGAGCCGGTGAAGCTGGTGAAAGGCGCGCATCTAGTGCTGCCCGCAATCAGCGGCAGCGACGCCGATACGGCTTTCCTGCTGACCGCGCCCGCCGACGGTCGCGTGTTCTTCGTGATCCCCTGGTATGGCCGCACCCTGGTCGGCACCACCGAGAGCGCGGTGGCCGATCCGAGCATCCGGGAGGTCACGCCGGCAGAGCAGCGCTATCTGCTCGACGCAGTGGCTGCGCTGATGCCCGGCCTCGGCTGGACCGACGCGGATGTGGTCGGCGCTTTCGCCGGTGTGCGCAGCCTGCAGGCCGACGATGCCGACAACCTATCGTCGGTGACGCGCGAATTCATCGTGCTGGAGCCGCGGCCCGGCGTGTTGTGGCCGCTCGGCGGCAAATACACCACGGCACGTTGCGATGCAGTCGACGTGGTCGATCGTGCGCTACAACTTTTGCAGCGCGATGCCGTGCCCTGCACGACAGCGCGCACACTGCTGCCCGGCGCACCGAGCGAAATTCCGGGACAGGGCGACTTCAGCGGCTGGCAGACCGAAGCGCTGCCGGCGCTGCTGCGCCGCGGCATCGACGCGCAGGCGACGCACTATCTGACTCTGCGCCACGGCACGCGCATCGCACGCATCCACCAGCTGCTGGATGAAAACCCGCTGTGGTGCCAGCGCCTGCATGTCGACGCACCGTTCATCGTGGCCGAAGCGGTACTCGCGATACGCGATGAAATGGCGTTCGACAGCGACGATATCCTGCGCCGGCGCATGCCGCTGAAGCTGCTGGTGCGCGATCCGCAAGCGGCTATTGCGGCGGTCGAAGAACTGCTGCGCGAAGCGGCGAAATCCGAACTGCAGCCATAGCTTAGGCGTCTGCCCGACGAACGGCAGCGGTGAGCGTTTCACCGGTATCGTTTTGCCTTGCTGTGCGTTTGCGATCAACAGCAGACTCCTCGCCATAAATCTACTTGCGCAATGTTCGTTAGCGAACAGTGTTTAGGTAGGCATGGCGTTAGGTTTTAAAAAATTACAGAGCGAAAGCTCAGCTCTCTGGAGGAGTCAACAACATGGCCAATTTCAAACTGGCGCCGCGCGCCGTGGCGCTGGTGACCGTGGCCGCGCTTGCCGCTTGCGGCGGAGGTGGCGACGGCAAAGATCCGCAGGTATTCGACTCGCAGGTTCTGTTCGATCCGATCCCGACCATCAGCACCGATAGCGCGATCATCCCGTTCCCGTTCGATGGCCTGTTCTCCGGCTTCTCGGCGCCGACGCTGAACATTCCGAACGATCCGGCCAGCAGCACCTTTCCGGTCGTCGACGCGATCAATCACCTGGACGGCTACTCCACCATCGGCGATGCGTTCTTCGATATCGCCGGCTTCATCGACTACAGCACGCTGCCGGCGCATGTGCTGATCATCAACGGCAGCACCGGCCATCCGCTGGTCTACGGCACCGACTACACGCTGCAGAACGAAAACGCGACCGCGATCGACCCGATCACGCACGCGCCCTCGCCGATCAGCTCGCAGCGTTCGCGCGTGATCATCGAACTGCTGAAGCCGCTGTCGCCGGCGACGACCTATCTGGTCGGCGTGACCAAGGGCATCGCCACCATCGACGGTGGCGGCGTCATCGCCAGCCCCGAATTCCAGATCGTCTCCAGTGCCACGCCGGTGAGCGCGCAGCACAACAGCGAACTCGACAAGCTCAATGACGCGCAGAAGGGCGCGCTTGAAGCCTTGCGCTCGCAGTTGATCTATCCGGCCGTGAGCCATCTTGCAGCCGCCGGCATTGCTGCATCCGATGTCGTACTGGCCTGGACCTTCACGACGCAATCCGAAGGGCTGACGCTCGGCTATCTCGCGCAGACCGCCACCGCCCGTACCACGGTGGTCGCATCGATCGGCAAGAAGACCGACCAGCTCGGCTCGGGACTGCCGGGCGGTGCCGATGTCTATGCCGGCTTCACGCTGATTCCGTACTACCTGAAGACCGCCACACCCGATGTGCAGGGGCCGGTGACTTCGTTCTGGCATGCCGATCCGAGCAAGCCCAACATCAATCCGGAATTGCCGCCGACCGATCCGGCGCAAGTGCATTTCCTCGGGCAGGTGCCGTGTGCAGCCTTCGCCAGCGGCGCCACCGTCAATGGCGTCGTGCAAGGTCCGAGCGTCAGCACCACGATCTGCTATCCGGTGCCCGTCGCGCAGTCGACCGAAAAGATTCCGCTGATCGTGACAGTGCCGAACGCCGACAGCGGCCGCACCAAGCCCGCGAGCGGCTGGCCGGTCGTGATCTTCCAGCACGGCATCACCGGCAATCGCACGCAGATGCTGGCGATCGGGCCGGCGTTGGCGAAAGCCGGCTTCGTTACCGTCGCGATCGATCTGCCGCTGCACGGGCTGACCGACAAGACCAGCCCGTTCTATCACAACCAGTTGTTCACTGCGGCGGCACCGGGCTTGGTGACCGGCGAGCGCACTTTCGATCTCGATCTGGAAAACAACAGCACCGGCGCGCCCGGTGGCGATGGCGTGATCGATTCTTCGGGCGCCTACTTCATCAATCTGCAGAGCCTGCTGACCGCGCGCGACAACGTGCGTGAAGCCGAGGCCGATCTGCTGACGCTGGCGAAGTCGGTCGCGCAGCTCGACCTGAACGGCGACGGCACGCCGGATGTCAATGCCGCGCAGATTCGTTTTGCCAGCCTGTCGCTGGGCAGCATCGTCGGCATTCCGTTCCTGGCCAACGCACCGCAGGTCGGTGCCGCGACCATCGCGGTTCCTGGCGGCGGCATCGCCAAATTGCTCGATGCATCGAAGTCGATCGGTCCGGTGATCAGCGCCGGCTTGGCTGCGGCCGGTGTGACCGAAGGCAGCGACGACTACGAAACTTTCCTGCGCTTCGCTCAAACCGCGGTCGACGATGGCGATCCGCTGAACTACGCGGCAGCAGCGGCGGCGGCGCATCCGCTGCACCTGATCGAAGTGGTCAACGACCTGGTGGTACCGAACAGCTCGCTCGCCAACAATGGCAGCGGCGCGTTCGACAAGGTTACCGTCAGCAGCTTCCTCGGCGGCACCAATCCGCTGGTGGCGGCGATGGGCCTGACCGATCTCGGCACGGTGGTCGCGCCAACCGCGGCACAGACACCGACGATCAATCCGGCCGGCCTGCATGTGGTGGTGAAATTCGCCGGTGAAGCCTCGCACGGCTCGATCCTGTCGCCGGGTACGACACCGGGCGCGGCGGCGGTCACCGTCGAGATGCAAACCGAAACGGCAACCTTCCTCGGCAGCAACGGTGTGTGTCTGCAGATCGGCGGGAGCTGCCAATGAACGGGCCAATCAAACGCTCATCAAAAGCGCCCGCGACGGCACCCAGCCTGCGCATCCGTCTGGAGGAGAACATGAACAACACTCGCACACCGGCCTGCGCCGCATTCGCCGCGGCGCTGGCGCTCGGTTTCGGCATTGCTTCACCGGCAGCACTGGCACTGAGCTATGACTATCAGGGCGTCGGCATCGCGCTCGACACGCGACTCACCGAAGGCGTGTCGATCCGGGCCGAAGGCCGCGATCCGCTGCTGATCGGCATCTCGCATGGCGGCAAGGCCTATTCCAACAATGCCGACCTCGGCGATCTCAACTTCGCCGCTGGCGATGTCGCCAATGCCGTCAGCCGCATCACCTCATCGCTGCAGATGACCTGGAAGGACTACGGCCTGTTCACCCGTGCCAACTACACGTTCGATCCGACCGCAGTCAGCAACGACTTCTTCGGCGCGGATAAATTCGGCGCCGGCCATCAGTATCCGGATTCGGTGCGTAAATCACGCAACGATGCGATCCAGTCCGAAGTCGGCAGCAAGCTGACGCTGCTCGATCTGTATGTCTACGGCAATTTCGACATCTCCGGCCATTCACTCAACGTCAAACTCGGCCGCCAGGTGATCAACTGGGGCGAGTCGACGCTGGTGTTGAATGGACTCAACAGCCTGGTGGCGGTCAACGCCAATCGCGCATACACGCCGGGTCTCGAGCTCGATGAAGTGGCGATTCCGGCCGGCCAGTTGTTCATGTCGATGAACCTGATCAAGAACGTCAGTGCCGAAGCGTTCTATCAGTTCCAGTGGCAGCGCTCGATTGCCGCGGCGACCGGCACTTACTTCGAGACCAATGATTACGTCGGTCCGGGCGGCATCGCCGGAAATATCGACTACGGTCGCGCAGTCGAATACGCCGCACCCGGTTCAGCCTGCGTCGGCTTCCCCGCCGGCGTGTCCTGCGTGCCCTACGGCGGTTCGATTCCGCGCGCGGGCGGCGATCGGCGTGCGCCGGGCAACGGCCAGTACGGCGGCGCGCTGCGCTTCTCGCTGCCGTCGCTGAACAGCACCGAGCTGGCGCTGTACGCGGCCAACTATCACAGCCGCCTGCCGCTCTACAGCACGTTCTCGGCCTCCAGCGGCAACCAGGATGCGAGCACCGCGTCGATCTTTGCCGAGTATCCGAAAGACATCCACATGTTCGGCATGAGCTTCAACACCGCCTTGCCGTTCGGCTTCGCGCTGCAGGGTGAATACAGCTACAAGGACAACCAGCCGCTCGAAATCGACGATGTCGAGCAGAGCCTGGCGGATCTCGGCGCGCCGTCGCAGATCAACCCGAATCCGGGTGCGACGCTCGGCAATCAGTACATCCGCGGCTACCGGCGCAAGGGCGTGAGCCTGGCCGATATCGGCACCACCAAGGTATTCAGCCCGAGCACATGGTTCGGCTATGACGATCTGCTGCTGATCAGCGAGATCGCCATCGTGCACGTGCACAATCTGGAGGACGAATCGGTGCTGCGCTACGAAGGCCCGGGCACGTTCCTGCCGGGCGATGCGCGAGGTGCTGCGATCTCGGCGGTACCGATGCAGCAGGGCGGCTTCGCGACCTCGACCTCGTGGGGCTACAAGATCCTGGCGCGTGCGACTTACAACAACATCATGGCGAACTACGTGCCGGGCCTGTCGTTCAAGCCGGCGATGCGCTGGGAACACGATGTCGGCGGCGTCACGCCGGCGCCGCTGTACAACTTCGTGCGCGGCAGCCGCGTGCTGAGTCCGATCGCCGGCTTCGGCTACAAGAACAACACCACCGCCGAATTCGGCTACGCCTATTACTTCGGTGGCGGCCAGGGCAACCTGATCCGCGATCGCGACTACGCGTTCTTCGACGTCAAGTATTCGTTCTAGCAAAGCGCGGCGGGTTCAGGCGGTCGCGCCGTCCAGCGCGATCGCCAGCACGTCGCAACGTGCGCGGTGTACCACCGATTCTTCGGTATGGCTGAAGAGTGCCGACCAGCCGTGATGCGGCTGATGGCCGACGACGATCAGGTCCGCTGCGATTTCCGCAGCACCGGTGATGATTTCGGCGGCGTGGCCGCCGACACGTACGTACACATCGGCCGCTTCGATGCCGAATTTTTCGCACAGCGCCTCGACGCGCTGGCGTGCGCTCTGCAACAGCGAGTCGGTGATCTCGACCTGATTGATCATGCCGATATCGTCACCGCCAGCACTCAAACCGCCACCGGCACCGAGCGTATTCATCGGTAGCGCCAGTTCGACGACATGCAGCACGCTGAGGCGTGCGCCGAGCTTCTGCGCCAGCGCTTGCGCGCGACCCAGCAGCACCGCGCCCTCTTCAAGCGGCGCAACCGCCACCAGGATGTGTGTGTAGGCCATGACCAACTCCTTATCCGCAGACCGGATAGCTATGGGACAGCGCTAGCGCCGGAAGTTCGCCCGCAACGCGCTTCACTACCTTATTCGGTGCCCAGATCCGGATTCGGATTGTCCAGCGACTGCGGCTGGCCGAGGAATTTCGGCGTGGTGCGCAGCACGTACAAATCGAGCACCGCCTTGACCCGGGCAAACGCCTCGCGCCAGTACGTGCGCGTGTAGATGCTGAGCTCGTCGCTCGGCGGCGCGTACGCGGCGACATGCAGATCGAGCTTCTTCGCGATGAACACAGCGCGATACGCGTAAAACGCCTGCGTGATGATGGTGAAGTGATCGAGACCGAACACCGCTTGCGCACGCGCGACCGAATCGAGCGTGCGGAAGCCGGCGAAGTCCATCGTGATGACTTCCTTCGGGATGCCGGCCTTGATCAGTTCGCGCCGCATCTGTCGCGGTTCGTTGTAGGTCGAATCCGGATTGGCGCCGCTGACGATGATCTTCTGGATCTTGCCCAGTTGGAACAGCTGCACCGCGGCCTGGATGCGGCCGTAGAACAGCGGGTTCGGCGCACCGCTGCGGGTGAACGGACTGGTGCCGAGAATCACGCCGACTTCGTTGTCCGGCAGCAGCGACCAACTCTCGTAGACGTAAGCCTCGGAGTTGTTGATCACCCAGTTGTTGACCAGCGCGACCACAGCGGCCACGACCACCAGCGCGATCAGCGCGCCGCGTCGCAGCCGCTGCAGTCGTCGACGCAATCTCAAGTGAGGAGTTCCTTGAACATCAGCACGAACAGCACCAGCTGGATCGCCCAGAACGTCGCGCGGATCATCACCAGCGGTACGCTGGTGCCGATCAGGTGCGTGAGGCTCTGGCCCAGCCTTGCATAGAGCACGTACGGTGCCAGCAGCGCGATCGCCGGCAGCTTGCTCAGCGCCGCGGCGGACAGCACGATCACCGCGAAGATCGGCAGGTTCTCAAGGCAGTTGATGTGCGCGTCGCTAACGCGCTTGACGAACGCCGGATCGGCCAAGGCCGCGCCGCGTGGCCAGGCGTTGATCGGGGTCCCGCTGAGCACGCGGATGCCGCGATAGCCGAACACCACCAGGACCAGCAGTAGCGTCCAGGCGGTGAAGCCGATGAGTGCGGTGATTGGGGTCATTGCAGAAGTCTCCTCTGAGCGTGGTTATTTTTTGGAAGCCGCAGGTAGCGGCGACATTCTAAGCTGGTCGCGGCCACGACAAGCCTT
>JAQGNU010000038.1 GCA_028291645.1 Nevskia sp. | reverse complement strand
TATGTATGCTGCGGTTCCTCCGCTCCGGGTTCGCACGACCTGCCTTCGCTCGCGACGCTTCTTCAGAGGTTCCCTAACTCAAACGGCGTAGCGCGCTGCCGTCGAGAGATCGCGCCGGCTTTCAGGTCGGACGCTGGACGAAGGCAGCGCGCAGTGCTGCAGCGGCATCCTGCACCGCGCTGGCAGCCGCACGAACGCCGCCGGTCATGTTCAGAAAACCGTGCACCAGGCTGTCGTAGCGGCGCAGGTCGACACTGACGCCAGCGGCGCTGAGCTTGGCCGCGTAAGCCTCGCCCTCGTCGCGTAGCGGATCGAAGCCGGCAGTCATCAGCAGCGCCGGCGGCAGTCCTTGCACCTCGCCGAACAGCGGCGAGCAGCGTGGATCGCGACGGTCCTGGTGCGCCGGCAGGTAGGTGTTGACGAACCAGACCATCGACGCGCGTTCGAGCAGGAAGCCGCTGGCGAAAATATTGATCGACGGCGACGACAGCGTCGCATCGGTGGTCGGATAGATCAGCAACTGGAAGCAGGGCTGCAGCGCTTCGCCGCGGACCTGCTGTGCGACCACAGTGGCGAGATTGCCGCCGGCGCTATCGCCGCCGACAGCGATGCGCGTGGTGTCGATGCCGAACTCGGCGGCGCGCGCAACCACGGCGCGGAACGCGGCCAGCGCATCGTCGACGCCGGCCGGGAATGGATGTTCCGGCGCTAGCCGGTAGTCGACCGCGATCACCACGCAGCCCGCGTTCAGCGCCAGCCAGCGGCACGGCGCATCGTGCGAGGCGAGCGAGCCGAGCGCGTAGCCGCCGCCATGGAAATACAGCAACAGCGGTGCCGGTGCCGCGAGTCCAGGCGGACGATACAGCCGCGCCGGGATTATGTCGGCCGGGCCCTGCAGTTGCAGTTCGCGGACCTGTTCCAGCGCTGCGAGTGCCGGCGTCAGGATGTTGCTCTCGGCGTCGAGGTTGGCGCGCATCTGCTCGATCGAAGCGGTTTCCTTGACCAGCTTCTTGGCGCTGAGCCTTTGCAGCTTCAACAACAGCTGCACATGCGGATCGAGCTGCAGGCCATCGCGCACGATGGTTTTGCCCGCCAGCAGGCGCACCAGGAAATCCGGCAGATTGAGCAGCGCGCGCGCCAGCCAGCGTTCGATCTTTTGGCTCAGGGTGTAGTTCATGGCCGAGCATATCGTCGGCGCGCGCGCGCTGTCGAGACGCCGCGCGACCGACTGCTGCGGCGTCGCGGTCAACGCGGCATTCAATGGTGCTCGGTATCGTGTTCGTCCGCTTCTACGGCATGCAGATTGCCGTCGAAGTCGCTGCCGAATTTCTGCAGCAGCAGCCGGATCAGCGTACGCGGATGCAGCTGATACAGTTCGGGCATGCCGTAATAGGTTGAAGTCCATACCGCGGCGCGTTCGCCGTTGATGAACTCGGTGACGGAGTACAGCGTCAGGCGAACGTCGGCTTCACGGTCTTCGAGCAATTGCGGCTCTGCGTCCGCTGTCGGCGCGTCGGCGGTGATCGATCGCGTCAGTAGCATATAACTGCCCTGCAGTATCCAGCGCGCATTCTCCGGACTGTCGACGGTATGGAAGCCCATGCGTGGAAGTTCGCTGGCGAGCAGCGCCGTCAGCGTCTGATCTTCGGTGCTGGACGTCGGCGCCAGCACGATGGCGATGGCGTCGTCATGCTGCGGCGCATAAGGCGTCGGTATCACCCGGCTGGTGATGTGCGCAGCGACGGCTGGCGGGTTCGCCGCGCTCGCGCAACTGCTCAGCAGCAGTGCTGTGGTCAATATGAACCGCTTCATCGGCACTCCCCTCAGCCCGCGCCGTCTTTGCTGGGGCGAGTGTCGGCTGCTTCGCTGCCGATTACTAGCCTTGCAAACCCTACATGCGCGGCCGGGCCGCTGCGCCGACGCGGTCGGTATCGATCGGCTCGCGACAGACGCAGCGGCTTCGATCGGGCCTCAACTGCCGGACTGGTTGTCGGTCCTGCCGATGAACGCAGCGACATTGTCGTGCAGCGCCTTCAGCGAATCCTGATGCGCGTAGACCATGTGGCCGGATTCGTAATACTGGTACTCGATATTGTTCTGCAGATTGGCCGGAATCGGCAGATGGTGCAGTTCGTACACCGCGGCGAAGAACGGCGTCGCCAGATCGTAGTAGCCCGAATTCAGCAGCACATGCAGATTCGGATTCAGCTTCATCGCGCTGGCGAGATCGGGCATGACGTTGGTCGACTGCGGCAACGGCAGCGGTGCGCCCGGCGCCTGATGCAGGAAATTCCAGGTGCGCCAGATGTCGATCTCCGGCTTGAAGGTCTTGTCCTGGCCGAACTTCAGTTCATCGCGCACGTAGGCGTTGAACGCAGAGACATACGCCGACGAGATCGAAGTCGACTGCGGATCGTAATCAGCCTCGCGACTCAGCGGGTCGATGCTCGGGCCGGAGAAACGCGTATCGAGACGGCCGGTGGTGAGGCCGGCATCATCCTGCAGCATCTTCGAGAACTGGCCGCCGTTGACGCGCAGCTCGGATTTCTCGATGTAGTCGGTGGCGAGACCGGTGTACTGGTGCAGCTTCTCGGCGATCGCATGCTTGCGCGCGGGATCAAGTGTCGAGCCGGCGGCCAGCGCCAGCGTGTAGTCGTTCAGCGCGAACTGTTCGACTTCGGCCAGCAGCGGCGCCAGCGCGGCCGGCGCATTCGGTAGCTTGTGGTGATACCAGGCGGTGGCGGTGTAGGTCGGCAGTGCGAGTTCATACGCCTGATCGATGCCCGGATTGAATTGCGGCGCATCGGCGCTGTCGTCGAAGCTCAAAATCTGCGACAGCAGGATCACGCCGTTGAGGTCGATCGATTTGTCGCCCTGCAGGATGTTGGACAGCGTCGCCGCACGCGTGGTGCCGTAGCTCTCGCCGAACAGATACTTCGGCGAATTCCAGCGGCCGTACTTGGACAGGAATTGGCCGACGAAATCGGCGAACGCCTGCGCGTCCTGATCGACGCCCCAGAATGCTTTTTCCTTGTCCTTGCCGTAGAGCCGGCCGAAGCCGGTGCCGGGCGCGTCGATGAACACTAGGTCGCTGGCGTCGAGCAGGCTGTAGTCGTTGTTGACCAGCGCGTAGGGCGCCGCCGGCGTATGCGTGTCGTCCTTGGTGACGACGCGGCGCGGACCGAAGGCACCCATGTGCAGCCACACCGTCGACGAGCCGGGGCCGCCATTGAAGATGAACGTGAGCGGCCGCTTCGCGGCAGCGTCGCCGCGCTTGAAGTAGGCGACATAGGACATCGTCGCTGCCGGCGGCAGATCGACCAGCTTTGGCTCCTTGCCGTCCTTGCTGTCCTTCGCCAGCGCGTCGACATCGGCGCCGGTATCGTCGGCGTCCTTCGGATGCACTACCAGCGTGCCGGCGACTGCGCGATAGTCGACGTGGCGGCCTTCCACCGTCACCGAACCCTGGCTGCTCTGCTCCTCCGCACGCGGCTGCGGCGATTTGCCTGCGTCCGCGGCATCCGGTTTGTTGTCGGCCTGATCTTTCGCCGCGGCGGTGCCGGCGAGCATCAACGCGACCAGTGCCAGCGCACGCAGCACACTTTTTCGCAGCCCTTGCGGGCGCGCATGTTCAACGGACATTCGAGAAACTCCTGAAGGCCAGGGGGACGGCCGATAGCGCAATTTAGCGCGTCGGTGCGGTTCACCGCCATGCGTCGTCGGTGGCTGAGCGCCGCCGCACGGGCTGGCGTGATTGCAGGGTGCCACCGCGGCCGCTGTGTGCGATGGCCGCAGGGCGATACAATCCGCGCCGGCCGATTCGCCAAGCCGCGCCATCCGCTACCAGGAGCCGTCCATGCTTCACGGAAGAATGCTGAAGAATTTGCTGAGCGCCGTCGTCGTTGCGCTGCTGCTGGTTCCGGCGTTTGCGATCGATCAGGCGCGTGCTGCCGACGCCGTGAAACAGGTCCGCCTGTACGCGCTCGATTGCGGTCGCGGCGAGTTCAAGGACATGGGCATGTTCTCCGATACCGGCGAATACGATGGCAAATCCGGCGCCATCGTCGTGCCCTGCTTCGTCATCCGCCATCCCAAGGGCACGCTGATCTGGGATACCGGCCTGGGTGACAAGCTGGCCGCGAACAAGGACGGCATGGACGCGGGCAACGGCATTCATCTGAGCGTGCCGGTGACACTCGCCGAGCAGCTCAAGGCGCTGGGCCTGGCGCCGTCCGATGTCAGCTACGTCGCGTTTTCGCATTTCCATTTCGACCACACCGGCAATGCCAACCTGTTCGGCGCTGCGACCTGGATCATCAACAAGCTCGAACTGGCCTGGGCCGAAGGCACGCCGACGCCGTCCGGCGTCGATCCGACCACGATCAGTGCCTACAAGACCGCGAAGACGCAGTTGATCGACGGCGATTACGACGTGTTCGGCGACGGCAGCGTGCGCATCCTGAAGGCGCCGGGCCATACGCCGGGGCATCAGGTGCTGGAACTGAAGCTTGCCAAATCCGGCGTGGTGATCCTGTCCGGCGATCTTTACCACACCGACGCCAACCGCAGCTTCAAGCGCGTGCCGACGATCAACGTCGAGCGCGCCGACACGCTGGCCTCGATCGAGCGCATCGAGCGGATCGTCAAGAACACCCATGCGCGTTTCGTCATCCAGCACGATCCGAACGACTTCAAGTCGCTGCCGAAATTCCCGGCCTACCTCGATTGATCACTTAGGCCAACAGATCCCACGATGAAAAAGGTTTCGTTCCCCAAGCAGGACATCAAGGTGCTGCTGCTCGAAGGCGTGTCGCAGACCGCCGTCGAAAATTTCCGCGCGGCAGGCTATTCCAACATCGAGTACCACGAGAAATCGCTGCCGGAAGCCGAGTTGAGCAAGGCGATCGCCGATGCGCACATCGTCGGCATCCGCTCGCGCACACAATTGACCGCCGAAGTGCTGGAGGCATCGCGCCGGCTGATGGCGGTTGGCTGCTTCTGCATCGGCACCAACCAGGTCGCGCTGGATGCGGCGCAGGCGCGTGGTATCGCGGTATTCAACGCGCCGTACTCGAACACGCGCAGTGTCGCCGAACTGGTGATCGCCGAAGCGATCCTGCTGATGCGGCGCATTCCGCAAAAGAACATGGAATGCCATCGCGGCGGCTGGTCGAAATCCGCCGAAGGCAGTTTCGAGGTGCGCGGCAAGACGCTCGGCATCGTCGGCTACGGCCATATCGGCACCCAGGTCGGCGTGCTGGCGGAAAGCCTCGGCATGCGCGTCCTCTACAGCGACGTCGAAACCAAGCTGGCCCTGGGCAACGCCATGCCCGCCGCCAGCCTCAACGACCTGCTGGAGCGCTCCGACATCGTCAGCCTGCACGTGCCGGAAACGCCGGCGACGAAGATGATGATCGGCGTCGCCGAACTGAAGAAAATGAAGCGCGGTTGCTTGCTGATCAATGCTTCGCGCGGCACCGTCGTCGATATCGATGCACTGGCCGAAGCGCTGAAGAGCGAACACCTC
>JAQGNU010000011.1 GCA_028291645.1 Nevskia sp. | reverse complement strand
TGATGGATCAGCTCGAAGCGCGCGGCACCGACATCGACGTCATCCAAGACGTCGCCCTGCCGTTCGCCACCACGGTGCTGCTGGGCCTGTTTCTGGCGCTGCCACAGTCGGATTGGCCAGTCTTCCTGCGCTTCTCTCATGCATTGAGCCTGGTCGGCACAGTGAAGGCAGGCGAATCCAAGCCCAAGGAATACGTGGATGCCTACGCCGGCGCCTTTCAGTACTGCGAGAATCTGATCGCGGAACGCCGCCGCGCGCCCAAGGATGACCTGATAGGCAGCGTCATTTCCGCGCACGATGTGGGCGGCACGATTACCACCGAGGAGCTGTTCGCCACGCTAATGGTGCTGCTCACCGGGGGCATCGGCACTATTGCCGGCACCACCGGCTTGGCGATGCTCCGCCTGGGCCGCAACCCGGATCAGATAGAGTTGCTGCGCCAAGAACCCAAGCTGATTACCAGCGCCATCGAGGAAGTGCTGCGCATCGACTGCCTCGGCAACTTCCGTCACCGCTGGGCCGCCAAGGATTTCGATTTCGAGGGACTGCCGGTCTACAAGGGCATGCCCATCGCGCTGTCGCTCGGTGCCGCCAACTACGATCCGGAGCTTTATCCCAATCCGGAAAAGTTCGACATTCGCCGCGCACCGACCGACATCAGCTCGTTTGGCTACGGCATCCATTTCTGCATCGGTCAAGCGATCGCGCGGCCCTCGGTCCGCAACGCGGTGCTTGCTCTGGTGCAGCGCTTCCCCAAGCTGCGGCTCGCCGATGCGAACTTCGAACCCCACTGGGGTGGTATGCCCACCGAGCGCTGGCCGGAAAGCGTGCCGATGAAAGTGGATTAAGGCTCGACATGCTCAAGGTCATTTTTATCCTGGCCGACGGATCGAAACGCAGCGTCGACATGGCACCCGGCGAGACGATCAAGGAAGCTGCCGTGCAGAACATGGTGCCGGGCATCATGGCGCTATGCGGCGGCACCTGCACCTGCGGCACCTGTCACGTATACGTGGACAAGGCTTGGCGCGATCGCTTCGCGCCGCCTTTGCCCGAGGAGGACGCCCTGCTCGACGGCACTGCAGCCGAGCGCCGCGACACGAGCCGATTGAGCTGCCAGCTGCCGCTGACCGAAGAACACGACGGCGTGGTGGTAACCATCCCGGAGCTACAGCAATAGCCCCGAGATAGACGACATAGGATGCGCTCGCCGCGATGTCGCCGCGAAACCAGAATCAGAGTATTGGCGATTGGGTCGAGTGCGCGGACAGGCCACGATGCATTTCACGAACGAAGTCCCGTCAGCAACAATGCTTCCACTTCGCGGGCCAATAAACGATATGACAATACAGGCGCTCGAAGCGGATGCCATCCGCACCGCTGTGATCACGGGGGCCAGTTCAGGGCTCGGTCAGGCAACTGCAACGGCGCTGGCACGGCAAGGTTGGCGCGTGATCGTAGTTGTGCGTAAGCACACGCGCGGCGAAGCGGCACGGGACGAAATCCGTGCCGCCGCGGGTGTCGGTGCCCGGGTTGATCTGGTGCCGTGCGATCTGTCCTCGCTGGCGCAGGTGCGCCGGGCCGCGCGCGCGATCACCACGCTGACCGACCGCGTGCATGTGCTGGTGAACAATGCCGGCGGACTCGCCGACGGCTATCACCTCACCGAAGACGGTTTCGAATCCACCTTCGCCGCCAACCATCTCGGACATTTTCTGCTGACGCAATTACTCATGCCGCTGCTGGAGCGCGCGGCGCCGGCGCGCATCGTCAACGTGTCGTCGGTGGCGCACAGCTTCGTCAAGGACATGCGTTGGGATGATCTGCAGATGCAACGCGGCTTCATCGTGCTGCGCGCCTACGGTCAGGCCAAGCTGGCAAACATCCTGCACGTGCGCGAACTTGCGCGGCGCCTGCCGCCGCAGCGCGTCACCGCGAATGCGGCGCATCCCGGCGCGGTGCATTCGCGCTTCGGTACACATGGCAGCGGATGGATGCGTGCGATCGACCGCGTCACGCGGCATTTCATGCTGAGTCCCGAACGCGGTGCCGACACCATCGTCTGGCTGGCGACCGATCCCGCGCTGGCCGGCCGCAGCGGCGGCTATTACGCCCAACGCAGGCTGCTGCAGCCGACGGCCGCGGCGCGCAGCGACGAGAACGCGCAGCGACTATGGAAAGTCAGCGAGCAGCTGGCGGGGTCGGCATAGCGCGCTTTCTCGTCCCACGACCAAGCATGCGACGACAGTACCGCGGAATCATGCTTTCGCACTACGGCACCGACCTCTAGCTGGGACTTCAGCAGCGGCGGCGGGATCAGGCGGCCGATCAGGAGTCGTTGTCTCCACGCGGCAAGCGTTTCGTTCAAGACTTCGGTGCAGCATCGCTGCAGGCTGGCGACATCGCTCGCAGACATCGATCCCATGAACCAGGCTTCCTTTACCCCCGCGCTGGGCCATTCCGGCGGTACCCGCTACTACGATCGCCTCGTCGCGATCATGACGCCGGAACGACGCTGGCGCTCGCAGCGCAGCCGGACGAATTGATCGTCGATGTCGGCTGCGGCACCGGCACGCTCGCGATCATGCTCAAGCACAGCACGCCCGCGGTGCGCGTGGTCGGCATCGATCCCGATCCGCAGGTGCTCGGCATCGCCCGGGAGAAGGCGCTCAAGGCCAGCGTCGACTGTCACCGTGCCCGCCAAGCCGATGGCGATCTGGAACGCTGCATGCGCGTGAATGTGGCTGTCGCCGACGGCGCCCTCGTAGATCGCGTAGCCCTGGCTGATATGGAAATATCCAGACCACATGGGCGCACGAACGCTTCGGTCCAGGACGCTCACCGGAGTGGTTTCAGGCGACCCCGCGCGCATCCTGCAAGATCAGGTCCGCAGCGCGCCAAGCCAGCGCCATCACCGGCCCGTTCGGATTCGCCGACAGCTGCTCCGGCAGTATCGACACGTCCATCACCCGCAGACCCTCGACACCGCGCACGTGCAGGCGCGCATCCAGTACCGCCATCGGGTCGCCATCCGCGCCCATCTTGCAGGTGCCGCAGGCGTGATAGCTGGTGGAACCGAAACGGCGCGCGTAGTCGATGATTTCGTGGTCGGTTTGCACGCCGAGTGTCGCCCCAATTTCGCCTTCCACGTAAGGCTTCAGCGACGACTGCGACATCAGGCGACGGATAGCGCGCACCAGGCCGATGGTGACCTGCTGGTCGTACTCGGTACTCAGGTAGTTGGGCGAGATTTGCGGCAGGCGCGCAATGTCGGTCGACTCGATACGAATACTACCCTGGCTGGTGCCACGCAGCGGATAGCCGAAGAAATGCATGCCCGGCTGCTTCTCCATCGCCGCACCGCCTTTGGCCATCGCTTCAAAGTCGAGACTGTAGGGCGCAAACATCAGCTGCGCGTCCGGACGGTCCAGTTCCGGCCGCGTGCGCACGAAAGCTACCATCTGCGTAGAGCCCCAGGACATCAGGCCGCGGCGGAACAACAGGTAGTTGAGCACATGCTTGAGCAGGCGCGCACCGGAGTATTCGCGGTTCTCGCTGTCCTGTGCATGACGCAGCCGGAACTGGAACCAGAAATGCCAGTGCTCACGCATATTGCGGCCCACGCCGGGCAGATCCTGCAGCAGCGGAATGCCGTGCAAGTTCAGCAGTTCGGCCGGGCCGATGCCGGATAGCTGCAACAGCTGCGGCGAATGGATCGCACCGGCGCTGAGGATGACTTCGCGCGCCGCGCGATACTGCTGCTTGCTGCCATCCTGCAGAGTGCAGGCGACACCGATCGCGCGGCGGTCCTCAAACAGAATGCGGTCGACGCGCGTATGCGTGAGGATGTGCAGGTTCGGCCGGCGGCGCACTTCCGGCGTCAAGAAGGCTTTGCCCGCGCTGACGCGTTCACCGCGCGCGTTGATGTTGTAGGCGATGTAGCTGATGCCTTCCTGCTCAGGCAGATTGGGCTCTTCCTTACGCGGCAATCCCAGCGCTGCGCCGGCATCGAGAATCGCCTCGGAGAGCCGCGGACGTTCCGGGTGCAGCATGATGTCGAGCGGACCACCCCGCCCGCGCCAGGGTGTCGCCGGCAGCTTGTGGTTCTCTAGCTTGACGAAGTACGGCAGCACGTCCTGCCAGCTCCAGCCGGCGAGTCCCAGTTCAGTAAGTCGGTCGTAGTCCTGCGGCTGGCCGCGGTGATAGACCATGCCGTTGACTGCACTCGATCCGCCGATGACCTTGCCGCGCCACCACTTCTCGGGACGCGCACCCTTCACGCGCTCGTGATTGTCGGTGTCGTAGAAATAGCAATGGTTCGGATCGGTCATCAGCTTGCCGAAACCCTTGGGCATCTTGATCAGAAAGCTCTCGTCCGAAGGACCGGCCTCGACCAGCAGCACGCGGTGTCTGGAATCGTTGGACAGCTGGCGCGCCAGCACGCAGCCGGCGGTGCCACCACCGGCGATGATGAAATCGTAAATTTCAGACATGCGGCTTTCTCCACTTCCTCTTTGTACTGGTCGCTCGGCCTACCGGCTATTCAGCCCAACCGATGGTTGCTCGTCACAACGTGGCGCCGCCGTCAAGCAGGATCGTTTGTCCGGTAATGTAGGAAGCTTGGTCGGAAGCCAGATACGAGAAGAGATTGCCCGCTTCGGTTGGAGTGGCCGGTCTAGGCACCATCTCCATGAGCTGGTTGAGCAGTACGGTCATACGCTCTTCCTGCGTCTGGGCGTTTGCAGGATTCTCGCGTGGAATCCAATCGCGGAATTGCTCTTTGGAGAACGCGTGGACCCAGCCGATCCCGACAGCATTGCAGCGGATGCCATGTACGCCCTCCTCCGCTGCGATCTGACGCACCAGTGCCTCAACCGAACCTTTTGACAGCGGCGAGATGCCGTCAAAAACAATATGACGCCGGAGCGCCATGGTGCTGCAGGTCGTGATCGACCCGCCTCCACCGGCCTTCAGTGCCGGAATAACAGTATGGAAGACGCGGAAGTACCCGAGTGCATCGCCCCAAAGAAACTTCTCCACTTCCTCGATCGAAAATTCGGAGAGACGGCCGAAAACGACAGGAACGCCGGCCCCACATACCACGGTATGGAGGCGCCCATGATCCGCCACCACCTTGTCGACAGCCGCTTGAATCGAGGCCCCGTCGATCATGTCCATCTGCACAGCGGTGACCGCATGGCCCGCGTCGCGCAGCCCGGCCTCCAGTGCGAGCGCGCGATCCTTGCCACCGCGGTAAGTAAAGACCAGCGGCACACCGGCATCGGCCAAGCGACGTACAACGCCTTCTCCAACGTTTCCGGTGCCGCCGGTTACGAGGGCGCCGCCTTCGGGATAAGTCAATGAAATAGCCATATCATCCTTCTACTTTTCAGTGCGATGAACTAAACGACAAGGCGCTAAATCAGGGCCGTCATTTTTCTACTTTGTTATTACGTGGCGGAGGAGACTCAAGCAGCCAGCCCTTCAGCCGCGAGTGCACGCACCACGCCGGGCCGAGCGGCGACGGCCTTATGGAAGGCTTCCAGACTTGGCCACTGCGCGATGTCGATGCCGACCGACTTGCACCACCGCGTGGTCACGTACAAAAAACTATCGGCCACGCTGTAATTCGCGCCGAGCAGATAAGGCCGTGATTCCAGCACTTTCGCCGCATAGGCATAGCGCGTCACGAGCTTCTGCTGCGTGTGCGCGAACAGCGCGGGCGGCGCATCCGGAATGGTGAAGCGCATGAATACTTGATGCAGTTCGGACGAGACGAAGTTGAGCCATTCGGCTAAGCGATAGCGATCGATGTTGCCCGCTGCCGGCGCCAGACCGGCAGCGGGCGCCCGATCCGCGATGTACTGCAGAATCGCCGCGCTCTCGGTCAGCACTTGCCCATCATCCAGTTCCAGCGCCGGCACGCAGCCCTTCGGATTGACGCTGAAGAAATCGACACCGTCATCGGTCTTCTTGGTCGCGTGGTCGATGCGCGCCAGCGTGTGCGGCAGGCCGGCTTCGACCAGCGCGATATGCGCGGCCAGCGCGCAGGAATCCGGGGCGTAATAGAGCTTCATGGGTCCTCCGTGTTTGTGCGCAGCGACTTCTCATTGGCCGGTGTGCGCATCTCGATCGGTCAAGTCAGTCGCTCAAGATTCGCCGGATCGAACGGTAATGGCGGCTCGCCCATGCAGATGCGTTCGATCCAACGCGGATCGTTGAGCGCTGCGCGGCCGATGCCGATCAGATCGAACTCCTCGCTCTCAAAGCGATGCAGTACACGATCGAGATTATTGACGCCCTCGACCAGCACGCTGCCGCTTTCGGAAGGCCGGAACGGCTTGCCCAGACCGACGCCGCCGACGGCCATGCAGGGCCGTCGGCTCAGCTTGCGCGCCCAGCCGGCGATACTCAGCGGTGAACCTTCGAAGGCCGGCAGATCGAAAGAACGGCTGCTCGCGTCGAAGGCATCGACGCCGACATCGGCCAGCGGCCCGAGCACGACTTCAAGTTCGGCGGGCGTCGTCGCGAGCCGCGCCTTGTAGTCCTGCTGCTTGTGCTGCGAAAAACGTAGCATCAATGGCCGCAACCCGAGACTGCCGCGCACCACATGTACGACCTCGGCAGCGAAGCGCGCGCGCGCTTCACTGCCCCAGTGATCGCTGCGACGGTTGGTGTAGGCCCACAGAAAGCTGTCGATCAGATAACCATGCGCGCCATGCAGTTCGACGCCGTCGAAGCCGGCGGCGACAGCCGCCGCAGCGGCGCGTCCATACGCTACGATGACGTCGCCGATTTCGGATTCGCTCATCGGCCGCGTTTCGGCGATCAGGTATTCGACTTCGGCGCGGCTGATCGACACCACGCCGTTAGGCGGGCCCCAGATGCCGGAAGGACGCAGCGATGCGATGTCGGGATGCCGGCTTCCGCGCGGATCGCGGAACGGCCCCTGATGCCAGAGCTGCGCGAAGATCACACCGCCGGCGGCGTGTACGCGCTGCGTCACATGCTTCCACGCGGTAATGGACGCCGCGCCTTGCAGCAGCGGAATGCCGGGCTTGTCCACCGCCGCCGCATCGTCAATACCAATGCCCTCGGTGATGATCAGGCCGAAGCCGTGCTGCGCACGCCGCGCGTAATAGCCAGCGACGTCGTCGCCAGGAATGCCATCGGGCGAAAACTCGCGCGTCATCGGCGACATCACGAAGCGGTTGCGCAGCTCGACACCAGCCAGCGTAAATGGCGTCAACAGAGGGTTCGCGATCTCGGCTGCAAACGTCATGTCAGAAGCCGGCGAAGCGGCGCGCAATGCCGCGGCTGCGCACGGCAAGCTGTTGCCGGCGACCCTCGGCGTCGATGCGACGCACCGATGGCGGCAACTGCGCGAACAACCCGTCGCGCCGCACGCACTGCATCGTCGGCTGCGGCGCAGAATCGGCACCCATCCAACGGCACACGAGATAGCCGGCTGAGTAACCGGACGCATCGAGCCAGTTCGGCACCAGGGGATCATCCTGCGAGACCACCAGAATCAGTTCGCCATCGTCTTCGAGTACGGCGTGATGATGATTGGTGCCGGTGAGGCGATGACGATAGTCCATCGTCTCCATCCACCAGTTGCCGAACTCGAAATTCCAGAAGCTGGCCTGCTGCGGCGGACGCACGCGGATGATCAGTGCCTCGCCCTGTTGCAGGCTCCAATATGCCAGGAAAGGTTCGCCGCCCGGCGTGGCATCGATGCCGTTGTTAGTGAGTTGGCGGAACGAGAGAAATTCCAGCGGCCGCTTTTGCCACAGGCTCAGCGTGTCATGCCAATAGCGCGATACGGCAACCAGCCAATCGGCCGAGCGTCGCAGTCCGTTCATCAGCGTATCCGGCGTCAGTTGCGGCGGCGGCAGCGCATCCCCGATGTGTTCGATGTGCGCAGTCAGCGGCGTCTCGTTGTCCCAATCGCCGAAGAACTGGCGGATGGTGACGCGGATGGTCTTGGCCGTGGTCTGTAACCAGTTGCCTTGCTGCGGCGTCGGGCTCAGCACGAGTTCGAAGCGGCCATGAGCATCGACCTTCAGATCCTTGCCCAGCACAGTGCCCGCCGCCGCACCGCCCCAAGGCGTAGCGCCATCGTCGATTACGGTGAACGCAACGAAAGCTGCCGCACCGAGCGTGCCGCTGATGCGGTAGCTCTGCGTACCATCGATGGCGGCGCCGAGATACAGCGCATCGGCGTTGTCGCCGCCCTGTTTGCGGCGCCAATCGAAATAATGCGTCAGCTGCGGATGCAGCGGATCGGCATTCTCGTATTGGATGTCGAGCGCGAGCGCGATGTTGCGCGCCAGCATGCGCAAGCCTGCAGCACACTCGTAAGCCGAGGCTGGTGCGTTGTCGTGGAACACCACGTCCTTTGCCGACTTGAGCGTTTCGCAGAAATCATCCCAGGCCTGTGCCAGTTCTATATTGCGTGGTTCACCCATGATCGCGCCTTCCTTGTTGCAGTTGTTTCAAGGTTCGTCGGCGACGCCGTAGGTGCGTTGATAGCGCGCATAGCAAGCCCGCGCGCGCCGTTCTTCTTCGCCTTCCGCCACCTGATAGCGATGCGCACCGAACTTGCCCTGTGGCTTGGCTTCGATATACGCCCGCATGTTTTGCTCGGCATCCGCCGCCAAAGGCACGCCCATGCGCACGTAAAGCGCCTTCAGCGTTTCGAGCGGGCGATCGAGCAGATCCGCATACAGCACGTCGAATATGCGTTCACGCGGCACCACACCACTTTCGAGTTGGTCGATCACCATCTCAAGACCCGCGGCGGTGGCCTCCGGCCTCAGGATCTTTTCGAAACTCGAAGCATCGAACGGCTTGTCGCTGCGCATCCAGCGCAAAGTGCCGAGCAGGCTGGTGTTCGAGGCATTGCAGCGTACCGGATCGCGGTGCGTGTGGACTACGCGTGCATCCGGAAAGCTTGCGAGCAGATCCGGCAGATGCCAGAGATGCGGCGGCGCTTTCAGCAGCCAGTGCCGGCGCGGATTCTTCCATTGCAGCAGCTTGAGCAGGCACCGGTGATAGCGGTACATGTAGCCCCAATCGGAGCGGGTGTACAGCCAGTTGAAGTAGCTGGGTACGTCGAGCCGTGCTGCCAGATTGTCCGACATGAATGAGTAGAGGAAGGCCTCGCTGCATTCGTTCGGCAGCCTTGCGCCCATCTCGTGCATCGCCTTGAATTGCGGGGCGATGCGGTTGTACATCGTCAGTATCTTCTCCGCCTGCTCGATGCGCGGATCGCTGCGATACGTCGCGACCTCCGGCGGCGGACACGGCAACACGATCTCCCAGCTCAGCAGCGGGCCGAACTGCGGATCGGCGGCGAGGATTTCAAACAGGATCGAAGTGCCCGAACGCGGTAGGCCGGTGACGATCACCGGCGCATCGATCACCTCGTCTTCGATCTCCGGATGACGCTTGTAGCTATCCTGTATTTGCAGGCGCCCCCGCAACGCGCGCAGCAGTTCGTCGCGCGTGAACAGGCGACCGAACAGATTGAGTTTGGCCTCCTCGTTCAGGGCCTTGACCAGCACGGCGAAAGGCTCTCGCCATTGATCGTCGCCGAAGTCGTTCAGGCCGAGGCTGGCCGTCGCGGTGCGGATCAGTTCGTCGGGATCGAGCGGCACGAGATCGTCGGCGCTCATAACCCAAGCTTCGTCGTTGAGCTGTTGTATCCATGCCGGACGCTTCGGCGCTTTCCAGTTCCCCGCAACCTCCGGGGCACTCATTACCAGGCCGACCGATGCAGACCGCCATCGACCGGAATCCAGGTTCCGGTGATATAGCCGGCATACTGCGATGCCAGAAACACGATCAGCGCGCCCTCTTCTTCCGGCCGACCAAAGCGGTTCACCGGAATGTGGAAGTTCTTCTGGATGTAATTCTCGATGTTCTCCTTGCCGATCTGCAGTTGGTCGGCAAACAGCTTCACCGACGGCGTCAGAATCCAGCCAGTGCCGACCGTGTTCACGGTAATGCCGAACGGACCGAGGTCGTTGGCCAGCGTCTTATTGAGCACCACCACCGGCGCACGCGCGATGTTGTGCAGCAAATGCTCGATCTCCGGCGGCGGCTCCTTCGCCGCCGCGGAACCGACGTTGATTAGACGGCCCCAACGCTGCTGCTTCATATGCGGCAACACGGCGCGCGTGAGATGCACCACGCTCATCGCGAGGTCGTTGAAGGCCTTCACGTATTCCTCGTCCTTGAGCGTGTCGAAGGTACCCTCGCCTTCGGCGCCGCCGGCGCCGAGATGGACGTTGGTCACCGCGATGTCGGGCGAGCCGAAAGTGTCGCGTGCAAACTCGATCGCGCGATTGACATCGGCGGCCTTGGTCAGATCGACGGCGACGCCGGCGACGGTGCCGCCAGCAGCCTTGATGCTCTTCACCGCTTCGTCGACGCCTGCCTGTCCACGGCCGGTGACGATGACCTTGCAACCTTCCTTCGCGAATAGTTCTGCCGTTGCACGACCGATGCCCTTGGTACCGCCGGAAACGAAAGCCACTTTACCCGCAATGCCGAGATCCATGAAACGCTTCTCCTAATCGTTGTCGAATTGTGTTGCCATTGCTCAAGTTGGAACCACCTCAGGGCGAGGCTGTCGGGTTTCCTCACGCAGCAGGAAGTGCGACAGCGCCGGAATCATCACCAGCGCACCGGCGATGTTCCAGAGGAACATGAAAGTCAGCAGCAAACCCATATTCGCCTGGAACTTGATCGGCGACCACACCCAGGTCACCACACCGGCAGCCATCGTGAAACCGATCAGCAATACAACGCGACCGGTAAAACTCAACGCCTGTCGATAGGCTTCCGTGAGACTCGCGCCGCTGCGCTGAGCCTGCAGCTGAACGCTGAGCAGATACAGCGCGTAATCCACGCCGACGCCGACGCCGAGCGCGATCACAGGCAAGGTGGCGACCTTCATGCCGATGTTCAGCTCCACCATCAGCGCTTCGCAGATAAGCGAGGTAATCATCAACGGCACGATGGCGACGACCACGGCACGCCAGCTGCGGAAGGCGATCAGGCAGAGGAGCGCGGTCGCACCGTAGAGAAAGAACAGCATCGTGCGGTTGGAGTCGCGCACCACGATATTGGTGACGGCCTGGATACCTGCGGAACCGGCCGCCGGTAGAAAATGCAAATCATCGGTGTCATGATCTTTGGCGAAAGCCGTAACGCTGTCGGTGACGTGCTCGAGCGTATCGGCCCTGTGGTCCGCAAGATAGGCAATCAGCGGTGCAACTGCGCATTCGCGGTTGGTCAGGTCGGGGCTGTTGGCGACCATGTAGTCGCGCGCGTTCAGCAACACGCTCTCGCGACGATTGATGGTAAGCCACTTGGGCGAGCCTTCGTAAAGCGCGGTCGTGGTCGAGCGAATTGCGTCGGCTGCGGAAACCACCACCTGCACGCCCGGCACCGCGCGCAGCGTCTGCGCGAGACGATCCATCTCCACCAGTGTGGAGAATTTCTCGCATCCGCCCGGCGGGGTCTTCACGATCACGGCGTACTGATCCGAGGACAGGCCGTAATGCACGTTTACATAGGCGACATCCTTGTTGTAGCGCGAATCCGGCCACAGCTCGGGTGCGCCGGGATCGAGATCGCCGACTTTCAGATTGCGGCTGATGCCGAAGGCCGCGATCGCCACGACTGCGGCGACGACCAGCGCGGTGGTCGCCCAGCGGCGTTCGGTAAACGGCAGCAGCAAACGCTGGCCCAGCGGCGCACCGCCGGGCTGCGCTTCCTTGCGCTGAATCTCCAGCCGGCGCTTGGCCGCGCGCGGACTCACGCCGACATAGGACAGCAGCACCGGCAGCAACAGCAGCACGACGAAAATCAGAATCGAGACACCGATCGAAGTCATCAGTGCCAGATTGCGGATCACCGGAATGTCGATGACCATCAGCACGGCGAAGCCGACGACATTGCAAAGAATCGCCGACAGTCCGGCCAGGAACAGCCGCCGGAACGTGTAGCGCGCGGCGACGTAGCGATGCGTGCCGCGGGCGACATCCTGCATGATGCCGTTCATCTTCTGCGTGCCGTGACTGGCGCCGATCGCGAAAATCAGGAACGGCACCAGCACCGAATACGGATCGAGCGCGAAGCCGAGCAACTGGATGATGCCGAGCAGCCACAGCACGGCGGCCAGCGCGGCGGCCACTACCAGCAAGGTCGAGCGCAGGCAGCGCGTGTAAAAGAACAGCACCGCAGCGACGATCAGCACCGAGGCCGCGAAGAACTGCATGACCTTGAACAGGCCGGAGATCAGATCACCCGCCAGCTGGGCGAAGCCGATCACATGGATCGCCACCTTGTCGGAAGCGTAGTCGGTGCGGATCTTTTGCAGTTCGCCGGCGAAGCGCTGATAGTCGAACGGCAAGCCGGTGTCCGGATCGTGATCGAGCAGCGGCACGAACAGGGTGCTCGACTTCAGGTCGTTGGCGACCAGATCGCCGATCAGTCCCGCGCGATACACATTGGCGCGAAGCTGGTCGATGGAGGTTTTCGAGCCATCGTAATCTTCGGGCATCACCGCGCCGGCCGTGAGGCCTTCCTCGGTGATTTCGGTCCAGCGCACCAGCGGCGTCCACAGCGACTTCATCCACGGACGATCGATACCCGGAATCAGAAAGACCGTATCGTTGACCTTCTGCAGCACCAGCAGGTAATCCGGATCGAAGATATCGCCGTTCTTCGCCTCGACGACGATGCGCACCGAATTGCCCAGACCGCCCAGTGCATCCCGGTTGTCGAAATAATTGCGGATGTAGGGATGCGACTGCGGGATCATCTTGTCGAAACTGGCATTCACGGTGAGCATCGTCGCGCGCCAACCGAGCACCAGGGTGGCGATCGCGCACAGCACGATCAGCACGCCGCGGTAGTTGAATACCGCGCGCTCGACGAAGCCGCCGGAGCTGCGGTCGAAGTCCTCGACCCGTCCGATCACCGGCATGTCGTCGATCGCGCTTTTTGCAGCTGCCATCTAGGTCTCCTAACTTATCCGCCGGCCGCAAGCGGTTCGATGGCCACACCAGCGGTGCCGAAGATGGCGACCGCGTTAGGCGCGACGGCCAGCACATCGGTGAACTGCATCGGCCTTGCGACCGTGAGCTGCTTGAAATGATCGGCCTGGGCGCTGGTGCTCAACAGCACACGTGCATTCTGCGTCACCATGACCACGCGCCCATCGGCGAGCGTCGCGGCCGCATTCACCGCCGCTCCGGCATCGGTTGGGACGGCCGCCCAGGTTTGGCCGGCATCAAGGCTGCGATAAGCGGTGCCGCGCAGTCCGAATGCCAGCAGCTTGCTGGCATCGCCGGTGATGCCGAAATAGGTGCCGCTGTAGGGTGTCTGATGCCGCTTGAATTTCTGCTCGGCGGCGTTCCACTTGAACACCACGCCCTGCTCGGCCGCGATGTAAAGCTCGTTATTGACCCGGGCCATCTGATTCAGATGCAGACCCCGATCATTTTCCATCTTGTGCTGCCAGGGTTCCCAACTGACACCGCCGTCTGCCGTGGCCATGATGTTGCCGAAGGGACCGACGACGTAGCCAGTGCGCTCGTCGGTGAAGAACACGTCGAGCCAGGGCAGATCGCCGGTACCATCGCTGCAGTTGGCCTTTACGGCGGACACGAAAGGTGCAACGGACGCATCTCCACCGTCCAACTTCTCCTGATAGTAAGCTTCCATACGCTTGCAGGCTGCCTGGCCGTCGAGTTGCTTGAGCCAAGTATTGCCGCCATCTTCGGTATGAAGAACGACGCCGTCATGGCCCGCGGCCCAACCCTTGCCGTTGGCGACGAAAGACACCGCGACCAGATCGGACGAAACCGGTGAAGCCCTCTGACGCCAGGACTTGCCCTGATCGTCGGATGTCGCGATGACGCCGCGTAGTCCAACGGCGACGATGCGGGTTGCCGACATCGCCCCAGCCAAAAGCGGCGCAGAGGAAACCGAATTCGGCGCCATCGGCGCTGGCGTCAGCATCGGATCCTTGAAGGTTCCGGCCACGGCTTTAACGGCACCGGATAGCACCAAGCCAAGAATAAAACACCATACCAGCCTGGACCGCATCAAGAATTCTCCAGCCTTACGACGTTAATCAGGTCAGGGCCCAGCTAAGATAAAAAATCCATCCCGGCACTCTGGGTACCGGGATGGGTAACGTAGAAAACGCTCTGGCAATGACTTCTCTTGGTTAGCGAATGCCCTGCTGCGTCAGATAGTCAG
>JAQGNU010000008.1 GCA_028291645.1 Nevskia sp. | reverse complement strand
GAACAGTTCCTGATCGCCATAGCTCCAGCCGAGCCGCACCAGATAATTCAGCAGCGCTTCCGGCATGAAGCCGAGCGCGCGGTAGTCGATCACGCTGACCGCACCGTGGCGCTTCGACAGCTTGACGCCATCCGCGCCGAGAATCATCGGCACATGGCCATACACCGGCGGCGGCGCGCCGAGTGCTTGGAGGATGTTGATCTGGCGCGGCGTGTTGTTGACGTGATCGTCGCCGCGCACGACGTGGGTGACGCCCATGTCCCAGTCGTCGACGACGACGCAGAAGTTGTAGGTCGGCGTACCGTCGGCACGCGCGATGATCAGATCGTCCAGCTCGCTGTTGGCGAAGCTGATCGGCCCCTTGATGATGTCGTCGACGACGACTTCGCCCGCGGTCGGATTGCGGAAGCGCACCACCGGCGGTACATCGGCCGGCGGCGACGGCAGAACCTTGCCCACCTCGGGACGCCAGCGGCCGTCGTAGCGCGGCTTTTCCTTGCGCGCCATCTGCGCGGCGCGCATCTCGTCCAGCTCGGCTTTGCTGGCGTAGCAGTGGTAGGCGCTGCCGGCCGCGAGCATCTGCGCGATCACTTCCTGGTAGCGCGGGTAGCGCTGGGTCTGGAAGATCGGCGGGTTGACGTCGGATTCGATACCGAGCCATTTCAATCCGTCGAAGATCGCCTGCACTGCTGCCTCGGTCGAACGCTCGCGATCAGTATCTTCGATGCGCAGCAGATACCTGCCGTTATGCCGCTTGGCATACAGATAGGAAAACAGCGCGGTGCGCGCGCCGCCGATATGCAGATAGCCGGTCGGGCTGGGAGCGAAACGGGTCGTGACGGTCATGGTCGAAAGCGCAGGCAATTCCGGATTTTAACAGTACGCCCGCCGAACTCCGCGCTGACGCGTTGGCAGCGCCGCCGCTAAGCTATGCGCCCGCCACGCCATCGGCTGCCATGACCCGCCTGTTCGTAGAACAACTGACCGTGATCGACTGCGCCTATCTGCACGCGCGGCGCGGGCTGGTGGGCGAAAGCTGGATCGTCGACATCGAACTGGAAGGCGCGCTCGACGAGCAATCGATGGTGCTGGACTTCGGCGAGGTCAAGAAAAGCCTGAAACGCGCGATCGACCACAGTGTCGATCACACCTTGCTGGTGCCGCTGCAGTCACCCGGCCTGGAACTGCATCGTGGCGACGGTCAGAGTCACCTATGGTTTCGCGGACCGCAAGCTGGGCCGATCGAGCATGTCGCGCCGGACGCCGCCGTGAGCCTGCTCGACACCGACGAAATCGATGCCGCCGCACTCGCCAGCCATCTGGCGCCGCTGCTGTCGGCAGCGGTGCCGGCCAACGTCGCCGCGGTCCGCATCGGCCTGCGCGCCGAGGCGATCAGCGGCGCGTTCTATCACTACACGCATGGCCTGAAGAAGCATGCCGGCCAGTGCCAGCGCATCGCGCATGGTCATCGCTCGCGCATCGAAATCCGCATCGACGGCCAGCGCGATCGCAGGCTCGAAAGCACCTGGGCCGAGCGCTGGCGCGATATCTATCTCGGCACCCGCAGCGATCTGGTTGGAACCACCAATGGCCGGCTGCGCTTTGAATACCGTGCGCAGGAAGGCCGCTTCGCGCTGGAATTGCCGGAACCACGCTGCGATCTGCTCGATGGCGATACCACGGTCGAGCGCATCGCCGAACATCTGGCTGCGCAGATCGGCGGCGAATTGCCGGGCGCAGCGGTGGAAGTGCGTGCCTACGAGGGCGTCATGAAAGGCGCGCTGGCACGCAGCGCCGGCTGAACCAAGCGGGCGATTCCAGCTCTAAGAATTGAGCCAGAGCGCGCGCCTTTGGCGGTTCAGTTCCGGTTCAGTCGTCGTGCGTAGATTGGTCGCATGAACAAATCCATTTCCCGTTTGCTGAGCTTGGCCCTGGTGCCGGTCGTCGCCGGGAGCATGGCTGCCTGCGTCGCGGTGCCGGTGGATGGCGGCGGCTATTACGGCGGCGCCTATTCGGGCGGCGGCTATTACGACGGTTACGGCTACCCTGGATATTCGCCTGGGTATTCGGCCTACCCCTACGGTTATGGCTATCCGTATGGCGGTGGGGTCTATGTCGGTGTCGACAACTACTACCACGGCGGTGGTTATCACGATGGCCACGACCATGGTCACGGCGGCGACGGCCATGGCTGGAATGGCGGCCACGATGGCGGTGGTCACGGCGGGAATGGCGGCCACGGCGGCTGGAGTGGCGGCCCGCCCAATGGCGGCGGTCCGTTCGGCCGCCCGGGTGGCGGCGGTTCGCGGCCGCCAGCGATGCCGGGTGGTGGCGGTCATCCGCACATGAACAGCGCCCCGGGGATGTCGCAGAGCCACCGCCCGTTCGGGCGCTAAGTCGCCGCGCGCCGCGCGGTGGCAGATACCAGGCCACCGCGACGGCATGCTATAACGGCGCCCCTTTTTGCGAAGGTCGCCGCACCGGTACCCGCCATGACCAACGATGTCCGCTTTGCCGCCCGCCAGTCCATCGAACAAGTTGAAGAAGGCACCGAACTCGCCCCCAAGTTCGACGAGCACGGCCTGATCGCCTGCGTCACCACCGCCGCCGGCAGCGGCGAAGTGCTGATGCTGGGTTACATGAACGCAGAAGCGCTGAAACGCAGCATCGCCACCGGCGAAGCGCATTACTGGTCGCGTTCGCGCAAAGTGCTGTGGCACAAGGGCGCCACCAGCGGCCTTGTGCAGAAAATCGTCGAACTGCGCATCGATGACGACCAGGATGCGGTGTGGCTGCGCGTCGAGATTCCCGGCGACGCCAGCTGCCACGTCGGCTATCGCTCCTGCTTCTACCGCTCGGTGCCAACCGGCGCTGGCGATTTCCAGCGCGTCCTCAAATTCGAGGAGCGCGAGAAGCTGTTCGATCCGAAGAAGGTCTACGGCGATGCGCCGAACCCGACGCAGCTGTAAGAAGCTGTTTAAAAACCGTAGCGAGCGAAGGCAGGTTGCGGCGGGACGGAGCGCAGGAACCGGAGTTTATGTGGAATAAATGAGGATTCCGAGCACCGCCCCGGCGCAAGATGCCGAGCGCAGTAGGTTTTTAAACAGCTTCTAAGACCGCATCACTCGTTGTCGGTCGGCACCGGCAGGATCGCCGCCGACCATAAGCGCGGCGCCTGCCGGCGCCATTCCTGCACATCCTCCAAGCCCGCTTCCGGATCGACGCGCAGGCTGATCGCGCCGGAATGTCCGGTCATCAACATCTGCGCGCCGGCTGCCGCATACCGCGCCACCACTTCCGCACGCGGATGCTTGAACTGGTTGCGCATGCCGGCCGGAAAAATCACCAGTTGCGGCGCGACGGCGCTGACGAATTCCGGCGTCGACGAAGTCTTGCTGCCGTGATGCGGCGCCAGCAGCACATCGGCTTTCAACAATTCCGGCATCGCCGCCAGCAACTGCGACTCGCTGCCGCGCTCAATGTCGGCCGGCAGCAGCGCAGCGTGACCACCGACGGCGATGCGCAGCACACAGCCTTCGTTGTTGTGCGAACGACTGCGCGACGGTTTCTTCTGTGCAATGACTGCATCTGTATCCGTGCCCGCGGGTAACTCGGGGCTGGACTCGAGCAGTGGCGGCGGTCCATTCAACACGCTGAACTGCACGCCGTCCCACTGCCAGCTCTGACCGGCCGCGCAGGGCGTTCCAGCCATCGCGCCGCGCTCCTCGACGACGTCGATCCAATGCCGCACCGCCGGCGCGCCGCCACGATGATCGAGATCGGCGTGCGAGATCATCATCAGGTCAAGCCGCCGCAGGCCTTGGTGCAGCAGGTACGGCACCACCACCGAGCGGCCGGCATCGAAGCCTTCGTCGTAGGCCGGGCCGGCATCGAACAGCATTGCGTGATGTGCAGTGCGCACCACCACCGCAAGCCCCTGGCCGACATCGAGCGCGGTCAGTTCGAAGCCGCGCTGCGGTGCCTGTGGTGCCGGCCACAGCATCGGCACGAAACACAGCAGCGCCAGCCGCCGCAGCGGCACACCGCGCGGCGCGCACAGCAGCACGACACCGAGCACGGCGAGCAGCAGCGCGGCGGGCTGCGCGCTGGCCGGCAACCAGGCTTGCGGCGCGTGCGCGGCGATCCATTGCAGCCCGCGAAACGCCCAGTCGATCGCATCGGCGACAAATTTCAAGGCGGGCACGCCGGCTGCAGGCCAGATCGACGCGAGCAGCAGCACCGACAGCAAGGCCGGCAACAGCAGCGCCATTGTCGGCAGTGCGAGCAGATTCGCGAGCGGCCCGATCCAGCTCGCGCCTTGGAAGAAGAACAAGGTCAGTGGCGCCAGCGCCAGGCTCAACAGCACTTGCAATTGCATGAGTTCACGCCAGTAGCCCTGCACGCCGCGTGCGCCGGCGTTGAGATACAAAATTGCCGCAACCGCGCCGAACGACAGCCACAGCCCCGGCGCCAGCAAGCCGAGCGGATCGCTGCCGACGACGATCAGCCAGGCCAAGGCCAGCGCCCGCGACGGCCGCGCCAGTCCGCCGACCCAGGCCGCCGCGGCGAGCGTCACCAGCATCAACGTCGCGCGCAGTACCGGCGCATCGAGATCGGCCAACAGTGCATACGCGATGGCGACGATCACCGAGCCGGCCAGTCCCGCGCGCTGCGCCGGCAGCCGCAGACACAGCCGCGGCGACAGCGACCACAGCCATCGGCACAGCCAAAACGCGAACGCCGCGACGAAGCCGACATGCAGGCCGGCGATCACCATCAGATGCACCGTGCCGGTCTGGCGGAACACGTCCCAATCGGATTGGCGCAGGCCGGTCTTGTCGGCCACCGTCAATGCGGCGATCAGCGGCTCGGCTGGATGATCCGGCAGCCAGCCGTGGATACGATCGGTGATGGCCTGCCGCAATCGCAGCAGCCGATGCCCATCGGCAATCTCGCAGGGCGCCGCCTCGCGCACCGTCGCGCTGGCGCCGATGCCTTGCCGGAACAGCCATTCTTCGTAATCCGCGCCACCGGGATTGAGACTGCCGTGCGGCGCGCGCAAGCGCAGCGTGAAACGCCAGCACTGGCCGCCTTTCAGCTCGGCTTCGCTGCGGTACCAGGACGTGCGAATGCGGCTCGGCACACCCTCGGCGAGGGCATCGGCATCGGGCGCAAACAGGAAGTGCCAGGTATGGCGATTGTCGGGTTCGCCGTTCGGCGGATCATCGCCGGCACGGCGCAAAGCATCCGCGACTTCCGCATCCGGCAAGGACACGATGCTGCCCTGCAGCGCCATTTCATCGCCGCTGCGTGCATCAGGCCAGCGCTCGCCGAGTCGCTGCTGCGCATGCCAGAACGTCAACAGCGCGCCGAGCAGCGTCACTGCATAGAGACTGCGGAAACGCCACGGCAACAGCGCCGGCACGCTCAGCGCCAGCAGCCATTGCAGTGCGGGCAGTTGCGGCAGCGCCAGCACTGCCAGCGCGCCGGCCGTGAAGCCCAGCGTCTGTGCGAACAGCCGATCCGGCGATCGGCGCGCGCGCGACGCAGAACTAGGCGGGGCTGCTCGCGTCGGCTCCGGCATAGGCACGCAGGGCTCCGGCTTCCAACTGCCAGACGCGATCCATGCGCGCGGCCAGCCGCAGATCGTGCGTCACCACGACCAGGCTGGTTCCGAGTTCGCGATTCAACTCCAGCATCAGTTCGAATGCTTGCGCCGCGGTGCGCGTATCGAGATTGCCGGTCGGCTCGTCGGCGAGTACGCAGGCGGGTCGCGTTACCAATGCACGCGCCAGCGCAGCACGCTGACGCTCGCCGCCGGATAGTTCGCCCGGCTTGTGTTCGAGCCGCGCGCTGAGGCCGACACGGCCGAGCAGATCGGCCGCCGTCTTCATCGCCTGCTTACGCGGCGTGCGCCGGATCAGCAGTGGCATCGCGACGTTTTCCAGCGCCGAGAATTCCGGCAGCAGATGGTGGAACTGGTAGACGAAGCCGAGCGCGACATTGCGCAGATGGCCGCGCTCGGCAACGCTCAGCGCGCTCATCTTCTCGCCGGCCACCCAGACTTCACCGGCACTCGGCGAATCGAGGCCGCCGAGCAGATGTAGGAACGTGCTCTTGCCGACACCCGAGGCGCCGATCACAGCGACGCATTCGCCGCGCCGCAGTTCGAAATCAATGTTGCTGAACACCTCCAGGCGCAGACGGCCGTCGTCAAACACCTTGCTCAGGCCCTGCGCGCGGATGACGAGTTCGTCACTCATAGCGCAGCGCCTCCGCCGGCTGCACGCGCGACGCGCGCCAGGCTGGATACAGCGTCGATACCAGTCCCAGCGCGAACGCCAGCAGCGCAATCTGAATCACGTCGGAAGGAATCAGCTCGGACGGCAGATCGCTGATGTAGTAAATGTCCGGCGACAGGAACTGATGCCCGGTGGCGGCTTCCAGCAGCGGCACCAGCGTCTGCACGTTGAGCGACAGCGTGACGCCCAAGCCGACGCCGATCAACGTGCCGAACACGCCGATGATGCTGCCGACGACGACGAAAGCCAGCAGTATCGAGCGTGGGCTGGCGCCGAGCGTGCGCAGGATCGCGATGTCGGCCTGCTTGTCCTGCACCACCATCACCAGCATCGCCAGGATGATGAACGCGGCGATGCCGACCAGCAGCGACAGGATCAGGAACATCACCATTTTTTCGGTGGCGACGGCGCGGAAGAAATTGGCGTGCTGGCGCGTCCAGTCGCTGACGTAATAGATGCCCGACAGCGAATTCGCGATCTGCCGCGACACCTGCGGCGCCTGGAACAGGTCGTGCAGTTTCAGCCGTACGCCGGTGACGCCGTCGCCCATGCGGTACAACGTCGCCGCGTCCTGCAGATTCAGATAGACCATGCCGCGGTCGTACTCATACATGCCGACCTTGAACACGCCCGACACGGTGAAGCGGCGGAAGCGCGGCAGCACACCAGCCGGCGTTACCGACACCTGCGGAATCATCAGATCGACCTTGTCGCCCGGCGCCACGTCGAGTTGCTGCGCCAGTTCCTCGCCGAGCACGATGTTGTATTCGCCAGGCTTCAGATCTTCGAGCCGGCCGGCCGTCATGTGCGCACCGATGTCCGAGACTTTCGCCTCCTCGGCCGCATCGACACCGCGCAGCTGCACACCGGACAGCGCACTGCCGACCTTGATCATCGCCTCGCCTTCGACATACGGCGCAACCGCGACCACTGCCGGATTCTTCAGCGCCTGTGCTGCGACCTGCGGCCAGTCTTCGAGACTGTCGTTGACTGCGGAGATGGTCGCGTGCGAAGCCATGCCGAGGATGCGCGTGCGCAATTCCTTCTCGAAGCCGTTCATCACCGACAGCACCGTGATCAGCGTGGCCACCGCCAGCGCCATGCCGACGATCGATACCGTCGCGATGAACGAGATGAAGTGATTGCGGCGCTTGGCGCGCGTATAGCGCAGGCCGATCAGCAGCTCGAACGGCAGGTTCATGCGCGAGCGCCGGCGGACATTGCTAGGCAACCCAAAATATTTGGGGCGCGCAGCGCGATCTGGATCAGAAAACGAAAGTGGTCGATGAGAGGCATTCTGGTTCGGCGAACGCTACGCCCTGCGAAGCCGTCGGCGAACTGTAGGTTCATTCGGGCGCGCCGGTGAGGCCCGGCAACAGATGATGAAGGCGGCGTGGCGGGATGTCTATCGGGACGCGGTAAAGCTTGGCCTGCCGCGGGATTGACGTCGCAAGAAATCGCCAGCGCGAGCGTCGGGATTTATTGCGGCCCGCTCGGACCACTTCAAGCTCGAAATCCGACGGTCAACTGCTGCTGAATCGCCCTCAGCCTGTTTCCGCCAGCTCGGATCGCTCCCTTAAGGATTCCTCACTGATAAAACGCGGTGACAATCAGCGAAGACCGTAAAAGTCGCGGTTGAATTCGTCCTGCTGCTGCCGCATCTGCCTGCCCTGGCGCTGCGCGGCCGGGCGCTCCAGCGATCGGTCGTCCGACAGGGCAGCGCCCTGCCCGCTCACCGGCCTGAGACCGAACGAGCTGGGATCGCTCGCTGCGCTGAATCCGAAGTCGAGCGATTGGCCGTAATCCGACGCGACCTTGGGCCCGTCTTCGGCACCCGGAAAACTGCCGGTCGCCGAATACGCGAAAGCGGCGCAGGGAATCAAACTCAGCGACAACGCGACGACAGAACTGCGAAGGTTTACTTTAGGCATGGCGCGTTGCTCCAGAACTGCAATGTCGTAAAGCTACAGGCACCACTGGCAAAAATCAAAGCCGCGGCGCTCGGCTTGCGGCGAGCCTGGATCGATTGGCGTCCAGGCAGCACGTATCGATCGACAAGCCCTGCTTGAAAGCAGTTCGGCGATGGCGCAGCTAGACTGGCGTCCCATCTCTTTCGCTCCAGTCCACGTGCCTGCCGCGCAAACGCCCACTGCCGCCCACGCTGTCCCCACAGCCGCACGCGCTTGGCCGGCGTTGCTCATGTTCCTATTGCTGGTCACGGTCTATCGTCTGCTGGTGCTGCGCAGCAACGGCCTCGACCTGTATCTCGATGAAGCGCAGTACTGGACCTGGGCGCAGCATCTGCAGTGGGGCTATTTCTCGAAGCCGCCGGTGATCGCCGGGCTGATCGCGGCGACCACCGCGGTGTGCGGCGACGGCGTGGTCTGCGTGAAGTCCGGCGCGGTGCTGATCTATCCGCTGGTGAGCCTGCTGATCTACGCGCTCGCGCGGCGCCTGTTCACGCGGCCCGATGAACGCGGCGTCGCCGGCTGGTCGGCGCTGACGTTCTTCACGCTGCCGGGTGCGGCGTTCTCGGCGATGATCATTTCCACCGACGTGCCACTGTTCCTGTTCTGGACGGCGGCTTTGTATGCCTACGTGCGCGCGATCGAGAACAACCAGTGGCGCTGGTGGCTGCTGGCCGGACTGGCGTCCGGACTGGGCCTGCTGACCAAGTACACGATGGTGATTTTCGCGCTCAGCGTGCTGCTGCATCTGCTGACGACGCCGGGCCTGCGCGCGCAGCTACGTAATCCGAAGCTTTACTCGACGATGCTGGTCGCCGCCGTCGTGTTCGCGCCGAATCTGCTGTGGAACGCGCAGCACGGCTGGCCGACGCTGCATCATACCGAGCAGATTTCGCATCTGAACAGCGACGCCGGCCTGCACTGGAATCATCTGTTCGAATTCCTCGGCGGCCAGTTCGCGATCACTGGCCCGGTGCTGCTGATCGCCTTCATCGTGCAATTGGTGCTGCTGCGCCGTGTCTGGACCGCCGATCCGCGCCTGCGCCTGCTGGCCTGCTTCGCACTGCCGTTCATTGCCATCATCAGCCTGCAGGCCTTGCTCGGCCGCGCCAACGCCAACTGGGGGGCGATGACCTACGCCAGCGCGACGATTTTCAGCGTTGCGCTGCTGCTGCGGTACCGGCAGCGTCGCTGGCTGATCATCGGCATCGCGTTCAATCTGGTTGTCACCATCGTCGCCTATCACTACGACGGGCTGGCCCGCATGATCGGCGTCGAACTGACCGCGAAGAGCGATCTGTACAAGCGCGTGCGCGGCTGGAGCGAACTCGGACGCCAGGCCGGCGTGCTGCGTTCGCAGTTTCCACAGGCCTTGCTGCTGGGCGATTCGCGCGACGTGCTGGCCGAGCTGGAGTATTACGTGAACCCGCATCCGCTCGACGCGGTGCTGTGGAATCCGACCGGCACCATGGACAGCCACTACGCGCTGGCGACGACGATGGACGACAAGCTCGGCCGCGACTTCCTCTATGTCACCGGCGAGCCGCAGCTCGACGCGTTCATCGTCGGCAGTTTCGACTCGGTCGAATCGCTGCCGCCGCTGCACGTGACGATTCATCCGAGCTATGCGCTCGCTTACCACGTCTGGCTGCTGCAGCACTTCAACGGTTACCGCGCCGCCGCGCCCACCAGCGGCGACGTCGCCGCGACGTCGGTGGCGCCATGAAAAACGGCGTCACCGCCGGTCAGCAACACCTGCCTGGCTGGCGCGCTGGCTTGATCTGCTTGCTGCTGGTGCCGCTGGCCGCGCCGCTCGACCGTCTCACTTCCGGCCTGTTCTGGCACGCCGACGGTGGATTTTTCCTGCGCGATCGCTGGCCGCTGCAGCTGGTCTATCACGGGACCCGCTGGGCAATGGGAACGTTGGAGCTCACTCTGCTGCTGACGCTGATCGCGGCGCACCTGCTGCCGCGACTGCGCAAGGCGCGCGCCCAACTGTGGTTTGCCGTGCTGGCGCTGGCACTCGGCCCCGGCCTTATCACGCACACGCTGCTGAAGGATCACTGGGGCCGTCCGCGCCCGTCGCAGATCGCCGATTTCGGCGGCAGCGACAGTTATGTGCCGCCCTGGCAGCCGAGCGCGCAATGCGATCACAACTGCTCGTTCCCCAGCGGCCACGCGGTCGCCGGCTTTTATCTGATCACCGGCGCCTGGCTGTGGCCGCAGCGACGCCGGCGCTGGTTATTGGCCGGCATCGCCGCCGGTGGCGTGATCGGACTCGTGCGCATCATGCAGGGCGGCCATTTCCTCAGCGACGTGCTGGCTGCACTCGCCGTGGTCTGGCTGAGCAATGCCTTGCTGTATCGATGGATGAGTGGGCGCGGCTGGCTGCGCCGGCCCGCTCGATCGCCAACGCAGAATGCGGTGCAATAAAAAACGCGCCGATCGCTCGGCGCGCTTGCTGCAATCGGCTTGACCGTCAGCAGCGACGATCGCTGCCGTGCAAACCCATTTACGGTGCGGCGGCAGGTGCCGTCGTCGTTACGACCTTCTTCACGTGCGGCGCGATCGTGAACTTGTTGAACGACACGCCGAGATCCCAGCCGCGGCCGGTGCCGCTCAGCGCCAGGTTGATTTCGCCCTTCGACACGACGGTGCCTTCTGCCGATTTCACCGCACCGGCTTCGCCCTGCGCCGACGCGTAGTCGCCGAAGACGTTGCTGATGTCCTTCACGCCGCTGAAGCTACCCTTGCCGTCGTCGATGGTCGACTTGCCGACCACCAGACCGCCACCTTCGGAGGACAAGCGCACTTTGGCCGTTTGACCATTGCTGCAGGTGATCTCGCCGACGCCCTTGGAAGTCTTGTAGAGCACCGACCAGCCCTTCATCGTGAAATGCATTTTGCAGGACAGATCGGTATCCGCAGCCTGCGCGGCGACTGGCACGGTCAGCGCCAGCGGGGCAGCGAGCAGGGCAAGGGCTGCGCCGAACGACATAATTGATTTACGCATGGTTTCTCTCCGTAGGACTAAAGGTGTGTATCGAGCTGCGAGCTGTTTTTAGGGAACCTCTGAATAAGCTACTGCGCTCGGCATCTCGCGCGAATCCGGTGCTCGGAATCC
>JAQGNU010000004.1 GCA_028291645.1 Nevskia sp. | reverse complement strand
CGTTGTTGACCAGCACGTCGAGCCGCTCGCCGCGATTTTCCAGAACCCAGGCGGCGAAAGTGTTGGTCGAGCTTGCATCCGCAAGGTCGAGCGCATGCGCGTCGATGCGGCCGTGCTGCGGCGCGCGCTCGATTTGCGCGCGCAGTGCGGCGGCGATCGCTGCGGGATTCTTGCGCGTGGTGACGATAACGTCTGCGCCCCAGGATGCGAGGATGCGCGCGGTCTGGAAGCCGATGGAGCCGGCGGCGCAGCCGGTGACGATGATCCGTTTGCCGTGCAGGTCGATGCGCGGCGCGAAGACTGCATCGACGAACCGCCCGCGCAGGAAGCGATGCAGCGCAGCCATGGCTCAGGCCGCGAGGTCGATGACGGTGACCGGCGCGCTGATACCGTCCCAGTCTCGCGAAGCCTGCAGACCGGCGGCAAAACCTGCGAGCAGCTGCGGCGTGGTTTCGATGAACTCGAACAGCATGCCCGCCTGCTGCCGCGATGCGAGATAGGCGATGCGCACCGCGCCGTTGCCGGCTTCGAATACGCTGGGAAGTCCGCGTGCGCGTGCCTCGATCAGATCGCGATCCAGATCATCCGAATGCCAGGCGATGTGATGCATGCCGAGCAGCGCTCGGCCGCTGGAATCCTGATAGGGCGAGGGCGCAAGGCCAAGCGGCTCGATCAGTTCGATCTGCAAGTCGTGCTGATACGAGAGACCGACATTCAGCTTGACCGTCGTCTCCACATCGAGGAAATGCCCGTGCATGCTGGCGTTGCGATAGACCGTCCAGGGACCGACGCCGTGCAGATCGATCCAGCGCTGGATGCTGGCATCGAGGTTATCGACAACGTAGGCCAGCTGCTTGATCGGCCCCCAGGCGCGCGGATTCATCGGCGCAGCGCGGCCGATGACTTATGCGGCGGCGGCTTTCAACTGTCCGCGCTCGCGCAGCATCGTCAGCGCAGTGTCTTCGATCATGTCTTCCTGGCCGCCGACCATTTTGCGGCGTCCCAGCTCCAGCAGAATCTCGCGCGCGGAGATGCCGTATTTGGCTTCGGCGCGCTTGGCGAACAGCAGGAACGAGGAATACACGCCGGCATAGCCGAGCGTCAGCGAATTGCGATCGATGCGCACCGGGAAGTCGAGAATCGGCGTCACCAGATCTTCGGCGACATCGGAAATCTTGAACACGTCGACGCCGGTTTCGATGCCCATGCGATTGCACACCGCGACGAACACTTCCAGCGGTGTGTTGCCCGCACCGGCACCCATGCCGCCACAGGCACCGTCGATGCGGCGCGCGCCGGCTTCGACCGCAGCCAGTGAGTTGGCGATGCCCATCGCCAGATTGTGATGACCGTGGAAACCGATCTCGGTTTCCGGCTTGAGCTTTTCGCGCAACAGGCGGATGCGCGCGCTGACGTCGTCCGGCAGCATGTAGCCGGCGGAGTCGGCCGCGTACAGGCAGTTGGCGCCGTAGCTCTCCATCAGCAGCGCCTGTTGCAGCAGCTGCTCGGGCTCGATCATGTGCGCCATCATCAGGAAGCCGACGGTGTCGAGGCCCATCTTGCGGCCGAGGTTGATGTGCTGTTCGGCAACGTCGGCCTCGGTGCAATGCGTGGCGATGCGGATCGCAGCGACGCCGCAGTCGGCGGCCATGCGCAGGTGGTCGATGGTGCCGATGCCGGGGATCAGCAGCGCCGAGACTTTCGCGGTCTTCATCAGCGGGATCACTGCGCGCAGATATTCCTCGTCGCTGGCGGCGGGAAAGCCGTAGTTGACCGAAGCGCCGCCGAGTCCGTCGCCGTGGGTGACTTCGATCAGCGGCACGCCGGCGGCGTCCATGCCCTGGGCGACGGACTGCATCTGCGCGATCGTGATCTGGTGCCGCGTCGGGTGCATGCCGTCGCGCAGCGACATGTCATGCACTTTGATCTTGGTGCCTTTCAGATTCATCGTTCTGTCTCCTGATTTCAGGCCGCGACCGGTTCGAAACTGAGCCGCCCGGCGAGCATTTCCTCTGCGAACATTTCTGCAGTACGCGTCGCCGACGCCGTCATGATGTCGAGATTGCCGGCGTATTTCGGCAGGAAATCGCCGAGGCCTTCGACTTCCATGAAGGTGGTGACGCGCATGCCGTCGAACACCGGGCCGTTGTTCAAGCGGTAGCCGGGCACGTACTTCTGCACCTCGGCGATCATGTCGCGTACCGAGGCTTCGATCTCCTTCTGCTTGGGTGCATCGAGCGTCAGGCAGTGGATGGTGTCGCGCATGATCATCGGCGGTTCGGCCGGATTGATCACGATGATCGCCTTGCCGACATCCGCGCCGCCGATCTTGGCGACCGCGCCGGACGTCGTGCGGGTGAATTCGTCGATGTTCTTGCGCGTGCCGGGGCCGACCGATTTCGAGGCAACAGTGGCGACGATCTCGGCGTGCTTGACGCGCTGCACACGCGATACCGCATACACCATCGGGATTGTCGCCTGACCGCCGCAGGTGACCATGTTGACGTTCATCTCGCGCTTGCCGGCGTGCGCCTTCAGGTTGATTGGCGGTACACAGTAGGGACCGATCGCGGCCGGCGTCAGGTCGATCATCATCACGCCGAGCGCGTTGAGCTTGTCGGAATTTTCCTTGTGCGCGTAGGCGGAGGTCGCATCGAACGCGATCTGCACGCCGTCAGCCGCAACAAACGGCAGCAGACCGTCGACGCCTTTGTCGGTCGTCTTCAGGCCGAATTCGCGCGCGCGCGCCAGGCCTTCGCTGGTCGGATCGACGCCGACCATCCACACCGGCTCCAGCAGCGTGCTGCGGCGCAGCTTGTACAGCAGGTCGGTGCCGATGTTGCCAGGGCCGATGATGGCGCACTTGATCTTTTTCATGATGTGGACCTGCTTCCTGTCTGCTGCTGTTCGATTACCGCGCGCACCGGGCTGCCGTCTTCGCCATCCCAGTAGCTGATCGCGTCACGTTGACGATCGTCGATGAAAAAAGCGGCCGGGCCGGGCTCCCCATAGGGCACCGTGCGCACGCCGGTGCGTTGCGAGTCCGGATAGCCGACCACCTCCGGCGCGCGATTGGTCGAGATCGCCAGGTAGGCGAGCTCCTCGCTGCCGGTGTTGATGAACTGATGCGCCAGCTCGGGTCCGCCGGCCGGCGCGACAACATAGTCGCCAGGCTTCACCGTGTGCCGTTGCTCGCCGAAGCGCAATACGCCGTTGCCGCGGACGATGAAGAAGTGCTCTTCGTTGACGTGGTGGTGATGAAACGGAAACGCCGCCTTGCCCGGCGGCACCGTCGTCAGGTTGGCGCCGATCTGAGCGGCGCCGAGCTTGTCGGTGAGTTGCGCCATGCGCATTTCGAACTGCGCGCCGTGCGTCAGCGTGTGATCGGTCTGGGCGTCGGCGATGTTGAGGATCGGGTGCATGGGCGCTTCCGGTTTCGGGCGAGAGCTCGCTAGGCCTCAAAGCCTACCGAAGCCGTGCCGATGCCGCTCAGGCGCATCTCGAAGAAATCGCCCGGGACCGCCGGCAACAGCGGCGCCAGCGAACCCGAGAGGATGATTTCTCCAGCCAGAAACGGAATGCCGAACGCGCCCAGCGTGTTCGCCAGCCAGGCCACCGCGGTCGCCGGATGGCCTTGCACCGCCGCACCGACACCGCTGGCAACCTGCACGCCGTTCTTGCGGATTTCCATCGTCACCGCGGCAAGATCGAGCGTATTCGGATCGATCCGTGCGGCGCCCAGCACGAACACGCCGCAAGAGGCGTTGTCGGCGACGGTGTCCTGAATCTTGATCTTCCAGTCACGGATGCGCGAGTCGACGATCTCGAAGCAGGGTGAGACATAGTCGGTCGCGTCCAGCACCTGCGCTTCGGTGATGCCGGGACCGCGCAGATCTTTCTTCAGCACGAACGCGATCTCGCCTTCGGCGCGCGGCTGGATCAGCCCGGCTTTGCTGAGACTGACGCTGGCGCCGTCGGCGACGTGCATGCGATCGGTCAGGAAGCCGAAGTCCGGCTGATGCACGCCGAGCATGTCCTGCACCGGCTTGCTGGTGACGCCGATCTTCTTGCCGACGACGCGCTCGCCATCGGCCTGGCGCCGTTCCAGCATGCGCAGGGAAATGCGATAAGCGTCGTCGATCGTGATCGCTGTTTCGCGCGTGCTCAGCGGGTCCAGAACCTGGCGGCTGCGCAGCGCGGCGAACAGTTCGTCGCCGAGTTCGATGATACGCAGCACGGGCAGGCTCATGCTCAGCCGTTCTGCAGGAAGTCGAGCGTCATGCGGTTGAACAAGTCGCGGTGCTCGATCATCACCCAGTGGCCGGCCTGCGGCACCAGGATCATGCGCATCTGCGGCATGCCCTTGGCCAGCTTGAGGATGCCGGTTTCCGGCATCAGCTGTTCGTTCATGCCCCAGAAGCCGAGTGCCGGGCACTTGATCTCGCCCAGGCGGTCGGCCATGTTCGGCACCTTCATGGTCTTGATCACCTGCGGGTTCTGCAGCTTCATCAGCTCGAAGCGCTCGTGCGCCAGCGCGTCGGTGATGTAACTTTTGTCGACCACCATCACCGTCTCGAAAAAATCCTTCAGCCGGGTCTCGGTCACCGGCTCGGGCGACATGAACACTTCCTTCATCTTCGCCATCGCCGGCATCAGGAAATAATCCGGCTGGTTCTCGATGCCGCCCGGCGCCATCAGCACCAGCTTCTCGACGTTGCTCGGATGGTCCACCGCGAAGCGCAGCGCCACCGCGCCGCCGAGCGAGTTGCCGATCAGCGTGTACTTGGCGACACCGATGTGGTCCAGCGTCTGCTTAACGCATTCGACGAACAGCTCGATCGGGTAGTCGATGTTGTCCGGCTTGTCGGAGTAGCCGTAGCCGAGGTGGTCGATGACGATATTGCGGTAGCCCTGTTCGACCAGATAGGGGTAGTTGCCTTTGAAATTGCTGTGGCCGCAGGCGCCGGAGCCGGAGCCGTGCAGCCACACCACCACCGGGCCCGAGCCCTGATCAAGATAGTGGATGCGATGCCCGTTGGCGAGCTTGACGTAGTGGCCTTCGGGTACGGGTTTGGTCGTCATCGGCGGCGCGGTCGCTAGCAAAGTGGAGACGACGCGAATGCCCAGCGCCGGCGAGGATTGCCCATGCTCGCGGAACCACGCCCGCACGGCTTCGTCCTTTTGGGTGATGGACCGCGCCTTGGCAATGACTCAAAGTCATTGTCAGCGGTCCATCACGACCCGCCAGGATGGCGGGGCCGGGGGTTGGAGATGTGCGAGTGTCGCGCCATGGATGGCAATGATGAGCTAAGAGCGGAGGATGACTCAAAGTCATTGTCAGCGGTCCATCACGACCCGCCATTGATGGCAACCTGCAGCAGGTGTTGTCAGCCACGTTGGCGATACCGCACAGTCGTATTGAATCGTCGTCGGTCGAGCCTAGTAACCTCCCATGAACAGCGCAAAAGTGGTTCTCGTCACCGGCGGCGCCAAGGGCGTCGGCCGCGGCATCAGCGAGCGTTTCCTGGCGAGCGGCGCGCAGGTGCTGGTCTGTGGCCGGCTGGCACCGGAAACACTGCCGACGCACGATGGCCGCGATGCGGAATTTATCGCCTGCGACGTGCGCGATCGTGCTGCCGTCGAAGCACTGTTCGCCGAAATCCAGCAGCGCCACGGCCGGCTCGATGTGCTGGTCAACAACGCCGGCGGTGCGCCGTTCGCGCTGGCCGACAAGGCCTCGCCACGGTTTCATGAATCGATTATTCAACTCAATCTGCTGGCGCCCTTGCATCTCGCACAGCAGGCGAATCGGCTGATGCAGACGCAGGACGACGGCGGCGTGATCGTGTTCGTCGCCAGCGTCAGCGCACTGCGGCCTTCGCCCGGCACGGCAGCGTACGGCGCCGCCAAGGCCGGCATTCTCAGCCTGACGCAGACGCTGGCGGTCGAATGGGCGCCGAAAGTGCGCGTGGTCGCGGTCAGTCCCGGACTCGTACGGACCGAACTCAGCGAACTGCATTACGGCGACGCCGCCGGCATCGCCGCGGTAGCGGCGACGGTGCCGCTGCAGCGCATGGCCGAACCGTCCGACATCGGCGACGCCTGCGTCTGGCTGGCGTCGCCGGCGGCCAGCTATGCATCCGGCACCAATCTGCTGCTGCATGGCGGCGGCGAGCGGCCGGCGTTCCTGGATGCTGCGAATGCCAATAAACACTGAGCTTCAGGCCAGGTGCTTGATGTAATCGATCTATAAATATGCGCCCCGCACGGATGGGGTGAGTTTAGAGTGGTGCTTGGTCAGGGAGGGGAGCAACTTGAAACAGGCAGTTCGTGCGCACATTCGCGCAGCCGTGACCTTGCTGTTGTTGCCGTCTTTGCTGCTGCAATCGGCTTGCGGAAAATCCACTTCGGTCGCCGGCGTTGGCAGCGCCGGCAAGCCCAATGTGCTGGTGATTCTGGTCGACGATCTCGGCTACTCCGATCTCAGTGCATTCGGCAGCGAGATCAGCACGCCGAACATCGACCAGCTCGCGCAGCAGGGCCGCGTGCTGAGCAACTTCCACAGCACGCCGCTGTGCGCGACCTCGCGCGCCGAGCTGCTGACCGGTGCGGACCATCATCTGGTCGGCGTCGGCACGCTGCCGGAAAGCAACGTGTTCTACCCCGGCGACGACGACTACAAGGGCAGCCTCAATGCGCAGGCGCGCACCGTCGCGCAGCTGCTGCGCGACGCCGGCTATCACACCTACATGGCCGGCAAGTGGCATCTCGGCGGCGGCGGCCCGGTCGCGCAGGGCTTCGAGCAGTCGTTCGCGCTCGACTACAGCGCCGCGTTTGCGAGCAACTATGCGGTGACCGCGTCGCGCGCCGAATCGGCCGCGCATGCGTATTTCGAGAACGGCGTGCAGGCGGTGATTCCGGACGACTTCTATTCGAGCGATTACTTCGTCGGCAAGCTGCAGCGGTACATCGGCCAGGATCATGGCGACGGCAAGCCGTTCTTCGCCTACCTCGCGTTCCAGGCGGTGCATTTCCCCTTGCAGGTGCCGGATGCCTACCTGAATCTTTACAGCGGCCGCTACGATGCCGGCTACGACGCGATCCGCGCAGCGCGCATGCAGAAGCAGAAAGACCTCGGCCTGATTCCGCAGGACTTCAAAGCCAATCCAGGCGATGAGGCCCTGATCACGCGGTTCGGCCAGCCCGGCGTGCTGACCAATCAATCTTGGGCGTCGCTGTCGGCGAACGACAAGAAAAGCGAAGCGCGCATCATGGAAGTGTTCGCCGGCATGCTGAGCAATCTCGACGACAATGTCGGCAAGCTGGTCGCCTACCTGAAACAGATCGGCGCGTACGACAACACGCTGATCGTGTTCATGTCCGACAACGGTGCGGACGGCATGGGCTACGGCTTCATTCCGTACGTCGACGGCACCGGCAATACCGACATCGACAATGCCTACGCCAACTACGGCAAGCCGGGCTCGTTCATTTTCCGTAGCACGCGTTGGGCCGAAGTCGGCACCGCGCCGTTTCGTCTGTTCAAGGGCTTCACCGCCGAGGGCGGCATCGGCGTGCCGGCAATCATGCGCTTGCCACAGCAGAGCGGCGGTGCGGCGCCGAGTGCAGCGCTGTCGTCACTCAAGGATGTCGTGCCGACGATACTGGCAGTGAGCGGCCAGCCCGATCCAGGCGATCAGTACCAGGGGCACGCGGTGGCGCCGCTCGAAGGCAGCTCGCTGCTGCCGCTGCTGAATGGCCAGCGCAGCAGCGTGCACGACGATCGCGAAGTCTTCGCCGACGAGGTCAACGACATCCGTTACGTGCGGCGCGGATCGTGGAAGATGACGCGCGTGGTCAACTATCTGGTGCCATCAGCGGCACTGCTGATCAATCACGACTGGCAGTTGTACCAGCTCGACAGTGACCGCGGCGAGACCACCGATGTCGCCGCACAGAATCCGGACATCGTCGCGCAGCTCACCGACGAATGGCGCGCCTACGTCACGCGCGTCGGCGTCAAGCAGCCGATCCTGCCGCCGCTGCTGACGCCGATCGATCAGTGAAATGCAGTGCCGTCGTCGGCTTCGTACTGTTGATAGCAGTCGGTGCTGCAGTTTGGAAACTGCAAGCGCCGACGATTGATGTGACTGCGCAGCTGCCGGCGCTCGGCGATCGCGCCAAGTGCGCGGCTTACGACGGCTTGCCGCAGGCCTGGGGCAAGAATCTGCACGCCGGCATGCAGCACGTCGCCGGCGGCTCGTTCGAGTTCGGCAGCGAACGCGGCTATGCCGACGAGCGTCCGCTGATGCCGATGCGGATCGCATCGTTCTGGATCGATCGCACCGAGGTTACCAATGCCGAGTTTGCACGCTTCGTGGCGGCGACTGGCTATGTCACCGACGCCGAGCGCGGCGCGGGCGCCGTCGTCTTCCAGCCCTTGGATGAGCGCTCGGATGCGCCGGCCAGCGGCCACTGGTGGCGATTGGTGGCCGGCGCCAACTGGCGTCATCCGGATGGATCGGCCAGCGACATCGGCGGCCGCGCACACGAACCGGTGGTCGATGTGACGTTCGCCGACGCCGGCGCTTACGCGCGCTGGCGCGGGCGGCGTCTGCCAACTGAAGCGGAATGGGAACTGGCGGCGAAGGCCGGTCGCAGCAACGCAGTCGCCGATCAAGCTTTGCGCGATGCGCGCGGGAAACCATCGGCGAATTTCTGGCAGGGGCTGTTTCCGGTTCAGGATCGTGCCGAAGACGGCTTCGCCGGTCGCGCGCCGGTGGGCTGCTATCCGGCCAATCCTTACGGCTTGCACGACATGGTCGGCAATGTCTGGGAGTGGACCGCCGATGTTTATCGCGCGCGTCGCGAGGTGACGGCCGCCAGCGCCGATGAACTTCGCGACATCGGCGCACCGCATACGAATCCGGATCGGCGTGTGATCAAAGGCGGCTCGTTTCTGTGCGCGGACAACTACTGCGTGCGCGCCCGCGCTGCTTCGCGGCAGGCGCAGGAGGCGGATCTGCCGGCAGCGCATATCGGTTTCAGAACCGCGCTCTGACGTAAGCCTGCAGTGTTGCGTCTCGTCTGCGCAGACGAGGCCGGCACCGCGATCTTGCGCGAATAATCCCGCATCAGAATGAGAGGGAGGAGCGCGCGTGCAGGGCGAGCAGTTTCCAACAGGTGCGGTATTGGTATTCGGCGGCAGCGGCGGTATCGGTCAGATCGTCGCGCGCGGTTTTGCCAACGGCGGCAGCGATGTCGCCATCATCTACCGCAGCAAGCAGACCGTTGCCGAGAGCGTCGCCACCGAGCTGCGCGGGCTTGGTCGCAAGGCCAGCGTGCATCGCGCGGATGTCACCGATCCGGCGCAGGTCGAAGCCGTCGTTGCCGAGGCGCAAGCAGCGCACGGCCGCATTCATACGGTGGTGTTCGCCGCCGGCCCGGTGGTCGAGCAGGTGCTGCTCGGTGAGACCTCGCATGCGCTGTGGAAGCGCTCGATCGATACCGAGGTGCATGGCTTCTTCAACGTGATTCAGGCGACGCTGCCGCGGCTGCGTGCCGGCGGCGGCGGTTCCTACGTGCATCTGGGCTCGGCCGGCCATGTCTGGTGGCCGCCCAAGGATGGCTTGTCGGTCGCGCCGAAAGCCGCCAACGAAGCGCTGATTAAAGGCCTCGCCAAGGAAGAGGGCCGCAACAACATCCGCGCCAACTCGGTGCTGGTCGGCGTGATCGAGGCCGGCATGTTTTTGGAGCTGCTGCAGCGTGGTGTGTTCGACCAGCAGTGGATCGACGAAGTGCAGAAGATGCTGGCGCTGAAGCGCTGGGGCAAGCCGGAAGAAATCGGTTACGCCGCAGTATTCCTCGCATCCAACCAGGCCGGCTACATCACCGGTCAGCAGCTCAACGTCTCCGGCGGCTTCGGCATTTAGCAGCTGCGCATCAATTCAGAAACGACGGTTTGATAACGACAAGGAGGAAGGCATGAACATCCCGCCGTACGAGGATCTGGAAGCAATCAAGCGGCTCAAGTACCGCTACTGCCGCTGCATCGATACCGCCAACATCACCGAACTCAAGGAACTGTTCACCGAAGACGCCAGCGTGCGCTACGTCGGCGGCAGCTATCTGTGGGAAGCCAAGGGGCGCGACCAGATTCTCGAAGGCATCGCGTACTCCTTCCATGCCGAGGCGATCGCGTTTCACCACGTCAACCATCCCGAGATCGATCTGGTATCACCAACCGAAGCGACCGGGGTCTGGTACCTGAAAGACTGGTTCCTCAACCTGCGCGAGAAGATCATCACCGACGGCAGCTCGCTGTATCGCGACCGCTACGTCAAGCGCGATGGCCAGTGGTTGATCCAGCACGCCAGCTACGAGCGCATCTTCGAGATCGTCACGCCGGTCAAGGAAACGCCCAACATCACAGCGCATTGGCTGGCGAAACACGGCAGGAAATTGCCGGCGGCTTGATCGGAGTGAAGGCGGCTCAACTCACCGCCGGTAAAATCTAAGTCCCCTCTCCCTAACCCTCTCCCCGCGATGCGGGGCGAGGGGACTTTGTGAGTTTGCGGCTGCGACTAGACTCAGCCTAGTGTGATGACGCTGTTCAGCAATAAGCGCACCAGCATGGTCTGACGCGTTACGTTGGTCTTGCAGAAGATCGAGCGCAGGTGCGTGCGTGCGGTATTGCGCCGCACGTCCATTTTTTCCGCCGCTTCATCCAGCGTCAGGCCTTCGACCAGCAGCATCGCCAGCGCAGCTTCCATGCGGGTCAGCCCGAACAGGCGGCGCAGCAGTTCGTTCGACGGCGGCGCGGCGTTCGATTCCGGATCGCGCAGGAACACGGCGACCGCCGGACGTTGGCGGCTCTCCGACCAGCGGCCGAATGGAATCGCGCGCACCAGCACGCCGAGCTTGGCGCGGCCGGAGGGACGCGTGACCGACAGGCCTTCGACCACACCGGAGCCGCCGCTATTGCCGGCCAGCGCGTGGCGCATCATCGTCTGCAGTTCGCGGCTTTCAGGAGTGATGTCGAGGCACAGGTTGTTGCCGGCCAGCCTGATGCCGTCTTTCTCGGCGAGGATGCGGCGCGCTTCCTGGTTCATTTCGACGATCGAACCATCGTGCGCGAAGCTGACCATGCCGAGCTGCATGCGGTTGACGGTACCGGCGAACAGCTGGCGGTCGCATTCGAGCAGATCGAGCCGCGCGTGCAGCTGGATCGAACGCTTCAGATGCGGTAGCAGGTAACGCATCAACGCCTTGTCCGCGGGGCTGAACGATTCGGCGCTATGCGAGCGTGTCGCGCGCAGGCGGCATTCGATGCCGTCCTTGGTGTAGATATCGGCGCCGAGCAGATGGCGGATGTCGAGCGGCTTGAGAAATTCCAGGTAGACCTGGCATTGCAGCCATTGCTTGCCGATCTGTTCTTCGGCGGTGCTGACTTCGCCTTCCTTCAAGCGCACGAACGGATCGAGCGCGAAGAAATGGGTTTCGTAGGATTCGGTCTCCTGTGCGATCACCGAGCCGGAATTGATCATCACGCCGGCATTCTCGGACGACGGCGGACGCAGCATCAGCGTGACGTGTGCGGCCTGCAGACTGTCGCGCATCAGCTGCAGCGCAGAGTTCCACGGCGGCGATTCCAGCGGTCCGTCGTAGATCGCGCTGACCAGACGATCGAGTTTTTCAAAATCACCGCCGGGGACGTTGTCCACGCGCGGCGGGGCGATCGACGGCTTCGACAAGGCCTGTACTGCCATTCAAAAATCTCCTCAATCAGACCTGCGCATGACACCGGCTGCTGACTTGGCGGTCCGGATCGGTCCGCGCGCAGGATTCTCTCCGTACCGTTCAATTCGCCTGGAAAGACGAATATTTTTGTTGTGGCCGCAGTATAGGGATATGCGCGCCGGCTTGCACAAGCCCCCTTGCAGTGTGGGGCAACTGCTGAAATAAGCAGTGGCGCTGTGCGGGCCAGAAGCCGCTCGGCTGGGAGCGGACCAACATTCTCGTCGTCCGTCCGGACGAATCACCGGCGACCGCACGCAGCCGAATATAGCCCGCAGCCAGCCGCGCCGAATTCCTTGCACGCGGCAGTCGGCCGGGGAGTGAAATGCTGAGCGAAGACCAGATGAAACTGCAGATGCAGGCCTATATCGATGCGTACAACCGCGACGATCTGGATGCCCTCGTGGCCTTGTACGCCGACGATGCGACGGTCGAAGATCCGGTCGGTACCGCGCCGAAAATCGGCAAGCCGGCGGTAGCCGCGTTCTACCAGATGGCGATGAAGAGCGGTGCGCGTCTGGCACTGGCGGCGCCGATCCGTGCCTCGCACGGCAGTTCGGCGGCGATGGCGTTCGACGTGCAGCTGAACATGCCGCAGGGCAAGGCGGTGATCCGCGTGATCGACGTGATGACGTTCAATGACGCCGGCCAGTTTGTTTCGATGCGTGCCTATTGGGGGCGCAGCGATATGCAGATGCTCGCCTGAATGCTGCTGAACAGCTGAATTCCCAGTGGCGGTTCTGCGCCGCCGATCTGATCGCATAGGAGTGCGCAGCAATGATGACGCTGGAACAGATTTCCGATCGCCTGTCGCTGCAACAGCTGGTGGTGGATTACGCCAATGCGATCGATGAACGTGCCTACGACCGGCTCGATCAGGTGTTCACGCCGGACGCCTACATCGACTACCGCGCGATGGGCGGCATCGACGGCGCCTATCCGAAAGTGAAAGCCTGGTTGCCGCAGGCCTTAGCGGCGTTTCCGGCCTACATGCACTTCGTCGGTAATTTTTCCTGCGTCATTGCGGGCGATACCGCGACCGGCAGCACCGCCTGCTTCAATCCGATGGAAGTGCCGCGGCCGCCGGGCGCCGATGGCAGTGGCGGCAGCGACGTAATGTTTCTGGGGCTGTGGTACATCGACCGTTTCGTCCGCACCCCGCAGGGCTGGCGCATCAGCGAGCGCGTCGAGCGCAAGTGCTACAACCACAACATGCCGGAGTGGATGCGCAAAGCGCTGCAGATCTGAGGCTTTGCTTTGAACCTCTGGATACCAGCGCCGCTCGCATCGTTTTGATGTGAGCGGCGCCGTCGAATCCGCTCAACCGGCCGCGACCGCCGCCGCCAGCGACATTTCGCCACGCGCGCTGGCCGGTGCGCCCGGCAGACCCTGCGGTGTATAGACACCTTCCGCTTCGGCGAGGAATTCCTGCTTGCGCGCGCGCGGGTTGTAGAACTGCTTGTACCAGGCGCGCGCTTTCCGGTGCGGGCCGTCGCCGCTGACATACATGCCGTGCAGGTTGGGGCGCTTGTTGGCCCAGATGCCGAAATCCTGCGCGAACGACCACAGCGCGCTCTGCTGATACGCGTGCGCCGCGACGACATCGGCGGCGGTCGCAACCGCTGCACCGCTGGCGGACTTCACCAGCAGCGCGTGCCAGACGTAAACCACGCCATCGTCGATCGGCGTATGCGCGATGAAGATGATCGAGTCGTGCATGCCGGTGAGATGCGACAGCAGCACGCCGGGGCCGTGATAGACCGTATCGGTGATCAGCATCGGGCTCTTGCCGCCTTCGACCACCAGCGTGCGGTGTCCACCGCCCTGACGCTGGATCGCCAGATGGCCGCGGAACTCGTTCTCGAAGAACTTCACGGTCGAACCATGCAAGGGTCCGAGATGTGAGCAGTCGGCGATGTTGTCGATGATCTCCTGCGGATGGCACACCAGCTTGCCGAGATCGTCGAACTGCCAGCGTACCCAGGAGGTGTCGGCCCATTCGCCGAGATCCGGCGCTGCCCACTCGGGTTCGCCGCCTTCTGGATCGTGCCAGACGAAGACGCCGCCGAGACGTTCCTCGATAGGCCAGGATTTGACCCTGGCCGCACGCGGGATCGGCGCATCGGAATAGGGAATGTCGTCGCACTTGCCGTCGGCATTGAAGCGCCAGCCGTGATAGGGGCAGCGGATCGAATCGCCTTCGACGCGGCCGTCTTGCACGACGAACGAGGTGGTCTCGCACGCCAGATGCGTGCCCATGTGCGGGCAATAGGCGTCGAGCAGCACGACGCGGCCGCTGGCGCCGCGGTACAGCGCGAAGTCCTGGCCGAAGAAGCGCACCGACTGCGGCTTGCTGTCGACTTTGGACCCGTTCGCAATCATGAACCAGCCGCGCGGGAAGCTGTAATCGCCGAGGCCGTATTCTTTGCTGGTTGCCATACCTGTGAACTCCGGTTGGCCGCAGGACTCACGTCCGGTCCTTACGGCTCGCCATCAGTGTGTGAACGCGGCAACAGCAACACATCATCCGTTTGAGTGAACTCGCTGCCGGCGATGCCGATACCTGCATATCGGCCTGCAATCGCTGGCTGCAATCGTTCATCTGGCTACTCATTTCGGACGATGCCGCGGCGGCTGCTTTTGGTGAAAGTGCACGAGCAGCCCAAAGGCCCCGTCCGGGCGAACGCGCGCTGCCACCCGCCAGTACGAAAACGAGACGAGGAACAGGTATGCAGACCCAACGCCACAAGGTCACCACGATCGCCACCGCCGAGTCGCTGGTGCAGCAGGCGCGCGCGCTGGTGCCGGTGCTGGCGCAACGCTCCGCACAGGCCGAGCGCGAACGCCGCGTGCCTGCCGAAACCATCGCCGACATGCAGGCCGCCGGTCTGTTCGACGTGCTCAAGCCGAAACTCTATGGCGGCTTTGAGATGGACCCGCAGGTGTTCTACGACGTCTGCATGACGCTGGCCGAAGGCTGCATGTCGACGGCTTGGATCTATGGTGTGATCGGCGTGCACAACTGGCAGATCGCGCTATTCGATCCGCGCGCCGCGGCGGAAGTCTGGAAGGACGACCAGTCGGTGCTGATCGCATCAACCTACATGCCGAAAGGACAGGTCAAGCCGGTCGAAGGCGGTTTCCGCTTCAGCGGTCGCTGGGGTTTCTCCAGCGGCATCGATCACTGCCAGTGGGTATTTCTCGGCGGCCTCATCTTCAGCGAAGGCAAACCGCCGGAGTACCGCACCTTTCTGCTGCCGCGCGCGGATTTCGAAGTGATCGACACCTGGCACACGATGGGCCTGAAGGGCACCGGTTCCAACGACATCGTGGTCAAGGATGTGTTCGTGCCGGAGTACCGCACGCACAAAGCCACCGACGGTTTCATGGGGACCAATCCCGGCCGCGACACCTTCACCGCCGATCTGTACAAGCTGCCGTTCGGCCAGATCTTCGTGCGCGCAGTGTCGTCGGCGGCGATCGGCGCTCTGCAGGGCGCGCTCGACTGCTTCCTCGAGTTCGCCAAGGTGCGCGTCGGCGACATGGGCAACAAGACTTCGGAGCAGGCGCCGGCGCAGCTCGCCGCCGCCGAAACTGCGGTGTCGATCGACGAGATGAAGCTGGTGCTGAACCGCAACTTCGACGTGCTGATGAATAAGGTCCGCGCCGGCCAGCCGCTCGACGATATCAACCAGCGCCTGCTGTTCCGGCATCAGGCCGCGCAGGTGGTTGATCGCTGCGCACGCCATGTCTATCAGCTGTTCTCGGCCTGCGGCGGCCGCGGCACCTTCACCGACTTCCCGATGCATCGCTACATGTTCGACATCTACGCCGCGCGTGGCCACTACGCCAACAATCCGGAGCAATTCGGCCGCAATTTCGGCGGCGTCTTGCTGGGTCGCACCAATACCGATTTCTTCCTCTGAGGCGCGCTCACCATGGATAACCAAGCAGTACAGCGTCCGCAGAAGTTCGATCAACAGTTCGACGTTGTCGTGGTGGGCTCCGGTGCCGGCGGCATGACCGCGGCGCTGTGCGCGCAAGCGCATGGACTGTCGGCGGTGGTGCTGGAGAAATCCGATCTGTACGGCGGCACCACGGCGGTATCCGGCGGCGGCATCTGGATTCCGTGCAACGATCAGATCGCCGGGCTTGGCGGCAGCGATTCGTATGCCGAAGCGCTGACCTATATGAACTTCCTCACCGGCGGCGAAGTGCCGGCCTCACGCATCGAGGCCTACCTGCGCAATGCGCCGGAGATGGTGCGCTACATGGCGCAGAAATTCGGTGTGAAGTTCAGCGCGGTGAAGCGCTATCCGGATTACTTCCCGGACAAGCCGGGTGGCAAGCCGGGCTATCGCACGATGGAGCCGGGCGAGTTCGATCTGGCTGCGCTCGGCGATACGCTGAACCAGCAACGCGAAGCTTACAAGGGCACCTTGCTGATGGGTCGCGTGTCGATGAACCAGGTCGAAGCACACACGCTGTTCACGCGTGGGCCGGGTTGGATCTGGCTGATGATCAAGATGATGGCGAAGTACTGGTTCGACTTCGCATGGCGTCGCCGCAGCACGCGCGATCGCCGTTCGACGCTCGGTCAGGCGATGGTCGGCAGCCTGCGTCGCGCGCTGCTCGACAACAACATTCCGCTGCTGCTGTCGACCGGGCTCGATTCGCTGATCGAAGAGAACGGCAGAGTCGTCGGCGTCGCTGCCACGCAGAACGGCCGCAAGCTGCGCTTCGATGCGAAGCGTGGCGTGGTGCTCGCCAGCGGTGGCTTCGAATCGAACCAGCAGATGCGCGAACAATATCTGCCGAAGCCGACCAGCAGCGCCTGGACTGCAGCACCGCCGATCAATCATGGCGATGGGATCCGTGCCGGCACCGCGCTCGGCGCCGACCTCAAGTTCATGAACCTGACCTGGGGCACGCCGACGATGGCCGCACCGGGTGGCGGCGCCGCGTCGGGCCTGTTCGTCGAGCGCGGGCTACCGGGATGCGTGCTGGTCAATCAATTGGGCAAGCGTTTCGTCAACGAAGCCGCACCGTATACCGAAGTCGTCAATGCGATCTACGCCGACCAGGCCAGGACCGCTAAGACGGTGCCGTGCTGGCTGGTGTTCGATGCCGATTTCCGCAAGAAATATCCGATGGGTCCGATGTTGCCCGGCAGCATCCAGCCGGATTCGCGTCTGCCGAAGGACTGGCTCGACAAGGTCTACTACCGCGCCGAATCGCTCGAAGCCCTGGCCGAGAAGATCGGCGTCGATATTCACGGCCTCAACAAGTCGGTGGCCGACATCGCCGAGTTTTCCAGGACCGGCAAGGACACGCAGTTCGGCAAGGGCGACACCGTGTTCGATCGTTATTACAGCGATCCGAACTGCAAACCGAACAGCTGTCTCGCGCCGATTGCGAAGGCGCCGTTCTACGCGGTGCGCGTCGAGCCGGGCGAACTCGGTACCAAGGGCGGACTGGTCACCGACGAATTCGCGCGCGTGCTGCGTGCCGATGGCAGTCGCATCGAAGGCCTGTATGCGGTCGGCAACTGCTCGGCCGCGGTAATGGGCAAAACCTACGCCGGACCGGGTGCGACCTTGGGGCCTGCGATGACATTCGCCTACATCGCCGCACGCAATCTCGCCGCCGCGACAGAAACCAGCGCAGCAGCGGTCGACGTGCGTTCGGCGGCTTGAACAAAGCGTTCCGCCAAAACAAGAATTAGCTGGGGGAGTACTAGAGTGACGCAGAGACTCAAAGGCAAGGTCGCGCTCGTCACCGGCGCGGGGCAGGGTGTCGGTCAGGGCATCGCTTATGCGCTCGCCGCCGAAGGCGCTGCGGTTGCGGTGACCGGTCGCACGCTGGCGAAAGTCGAGGCCACTGCAGCGGAGATCGTCAGGCGCGGCGGTACGGCGCTGGCGCTTGCCTGTAACGTCAAAGACGATGCGGCGCTGGCGGCAACGGTTGCCGCAGTCGTCGGCAAACTCGGCGGACTGCAGATCCTCGTCAACAATGCACAGGAAGTGCCGCTCGGCGCTTTGCTGAGCGTCACCGATGCGGAGTTCGAAACCGGTTGGGAATCGGGTCCGCTGGCGACGTTCCGTTTGATGAAGCTGTGCCATCCGCATCTGCAGGGCGATGGCTGCATCGTCAATCTGGCCTCGTCGGCGGCATATCGCTGGGATGCGAGCGGGTACGGTGCCTACGGCGCGGTGAAAGAAGCGATCCGCCAGCTCACGCGTGCCGCATCCTGCGAGTGGGCGCACGACGGCATCCGCACCAATGCGATTCTGCCGCTCGGCAATTCGCCGGCGATGGCGGGTTGGACACGCGCACGCCCCGAGGAAGCTGCTGCCTTTATCGCGACCGTGCCGATGCAGCGCGTCGGCGATTGCGAGGCCGACATCGGCCGCTTCGTCGCGACGCTATGCTCGGACGATTGCCGCTATATCAACGGCCAGAGCATCGCGGTCGACGGCGGCCAGGCTTATCTGGGTTGATGAGGCCAGGCTGATGTTTGGCAATGCCGCTGCGTCGTTCCGCCCAATCCGGATCGGACCGCTGCAGCTGCGCAACCGTTTCATCAAATCCGCCACCAACGAGGGCATGGCCAAGGGCGGCGTGCCGTCGCAGATGTTGGTCGAACATCACCGCCGTATCGCCGCCGGTGGCGCGGCGATGACGACAGTGGCGTATTGCGCGATCAGTGCCGACGGCCGCACCTTCGTCGATCAGGTTACGCTCGACGACGCCAGCCTTCCGCACCTGCGCGTGCTGAGCGATGCGGTGCATCGCGAAGGCGCCGCCGCCTGCGCGCAGCTGACGCATGGCGGTGCGTTCAATTTCCTGCCGTCGCTGTCGACGCGCTACCCGTTGAGCGCGTCCGGCGGTTTCAATGCCGCCGGCGTCATCAGCGGACGCCTGTTGAAGACGGCGATGACGCCGCCGGATCTCGATCGCATCGCCGAGGAGTTCGTCGCCGCCGCGCGCCGCGCACAACAAGCCGGCTTCGATGCGGTCGAGCTACATATGGGCCACGGCTATCTGCTGAGCCAGTTCCTGTCGCCGAAATACAATCGGCGCCGCGACGAATACGGCGGTGCCGCGGCACAACGTGCACGCTATCCGGCGCAGGTGCTGCAGCGCGTGCTCGACGCGGTCGGCGATAAGCTCGCGGTGAGCTGCAAGATCTGCGTCACCGAAGGCTTCAAGGGCGGCGCGACGGATGACGATGCGGTGGAAGTCGCACGCGTACTGGAACGTAGCGGCGCGCATCTGCTGGTGCTCAGCGGCGGCATGAATGTCGAAGCGCCCTGGGCCATCTTCGGCAGCAATATGCCGGCCGCTGCGGTGGAGACGATGCAGAATCCGGTCGTGAAGTTCGCCACGCGGCTGATGCGCCTGTGGGAACCGAAAGTGAATTTTCGCGAACTGTATTTCCTCGAGCACTCGCGCAAGCTGCGCGCGGCGGTCAATCTGCCGCTGGCCTATCTCGGCGGCGCGAAATCGCTGGCCGGCGTGCAGCAGTTGATGGACGAAGGTTTCGATTGCGTCGTCATGGGCCGTGCGCTGCTGCACGATCCGCAACTGATCAACAAATTCCGCGACGGCACCGCGACGGTTTCCGGCTGCACCGCCTGCAATCAGTGCGTGGTGATGATGTACAGCGATGCCGGGACCTCCTGCGTGCTGCATCCGCCGAACGACGTCGCGATGAATCGCATGCCTGCCGCGGCACACTGAAAGCTGTGCTGACGTTATCCTGCGGCAATACTTCCGCAGGAATGCGTCGATGAGCGATCCCAAAGCTGTGACCTATGCGAGCTATCTGCAGCTCGATCAATTGTTGAATCTGCAGCAGCCGCAATCCGAAGAGCACGACGAACTGCTGTTCATCGTGATCCATCAGGTGTACGAACTGTGGTTCAAGCAGGAGTTGCACGAACTATACGCAGTGCGCACCGCCTTGCTCGATGACGATGCGCCACGCGCGCTCGCGGCGCTGAAGCGCGTGCTGACGATTCTGAAGACGCTGGTTGCACAGATCGATGTGCTGGAGACGATGACGCCGTTGTCGTTCTCCGCATTTCGCCAGCGTTTGCAGGCATCCAGCGGCTTTCAGTCGCATCAGTTCCGTGCTATCGAACTGCTGCTGGGGCACAAGCGCGATGCCGTGCTCGGCAGTTACCTTGCCGGCAGTAACGAGCACACGCTGCTGAGCCGGCTGTTGTCCGAACCGTCGATCTATGACGCCTTCCTGCGCTGGCTCGCATTGCGCGGCGTGGCAATTCCGGCTGCGGCATTGAGTCGCGATCCCGTGCAGGCCACCGTGGCCGATCCGCTGGTGCAGGATGCGTTGCTGCAGGTCTATCGCGAGCGCCCGCTCGAAGCACAGTTATGCGAACGCCTGGTCGATCTCGATGAAGGTCTGCAGGAATGGCGCTATCGCCACGTCAAGATGGTCGAACGCACGATCGGCTTCAAGGCCGGAACCGGCGGTTCGGCCGGTGCCGCGTATTTGCGCGAGACACTGTTCCGTCCCTTATTTCCAGATTTGTGGGCGATCCGCGCGCGGCTGTAAGCGCGCGCCGGATCGCTCCCGCGCGAATCAGCCGAACAGTTTGCCCTTCAACAGGCTGAGGCCTTCATCGAGCAAGGCCGTGGTCTGTAGTTGACCGTTCGGAGTCGCATGATCGACGACATGCGGCAGGATCTGCGCCAGACCTTGCGTGACCAGGTCGGGCGCAATGCCGATCTTCTGTGCGATCCCGTTGATCAGCTCGGGACTCAAGGCCTGCTGCAACTGGCCGGCGTTGATCGGCAGGTTTGCGCCGGTGCCGATCCAGGAACTGATCTGCTGACCGAGGCCGGCCTGTTCAAATTTCTGCACCAGGCCGGGCAAGCCGCCGACCTGCGGACTGTTGAGCAGACCGATCGCAGCCTGCAGCAGCGCTGCACCGCCACTGCCTGCCGCCGCAGTGCCGCTGCTGTTGGCTTGTGCGCCGCCGGCGAGCATGTTGCTCAGTACCGAATCCAGTAGACCCATGTTGCGTTCTCCCTTGAATGACGCTGCTAGATTAAATCGGGTGGCAATGTGCATGGATCGACGTCGAAGCGCAATGCTTCAGGAATCGAGATAACGCACGCCGGTCAACTGCTCCGACCAGTTCCACAGCCGCGTCGCCAGCGCTGGATCTTTCGCTTCCGCGCGTGCATTCGCACGCGCCGGATGTCCCTTCAATTCCTTAAAGCCGCCGGGTCCGAGATAGTCGCCGCCTTGCACTTCGTGCGCGGTCGCCGCATACAGCGCGGGCAGGGCGCCCATCGCCGGCGCCTGTGCGAACAGCCGCGTGCTGATCCGCATGAACAGGCTGCCGAGGTCCAGGTTGGTTGCCGAGTAACCCGGATGCGCCGCCGCCGCGGTGATGCGGCTGCCGCTCGCACGCAGGCGCCGGTCGAGTTCGAAGGTGTACAGCAAGGCTGCCAGCTTGCTCTTGCCGTAGGCGTCCATCTCCTTGTATGGCTTGTTGGCGAAATGCGGATCGTCGAGATCGAGGCCCGGCGTCAGCCTGTGCGCGATGCTGGCAGTGTTGACGATGCGTGCGGCCGGCGCGGCGCGCAGGATTTCCATCAGCAAGCCGGTCAGCGCGAAATGGCCCAGATGATTGGTGCCGATGTGCATCTCGAAGCCGTCGGCGGTTTTCTGCAGCGGCACCATGATCGCGCTGGCGTTGTTGCACAGCAGATCGAGACTCGCGAAGCGCGCGCGAAACGCCTCGCTGAAACGCCGCACCGAAGCCAGCGAAGCCAGGTCCAGTGTGACTGGTTCGACGCGCGCTTTCGGCACCTGCTGGCGCAAGCGCTGGCACGCCGCAGTAGCTTTCGCGGTATCGCGGCAGGCCATGACGACGGTCGCGCCGGCGGTGGCGAGCGCCGTGCTGATTTCGAAACCCAGTCCGCGATTGGCGCCCGTCACCAGCGCCAGCTTGCCGTCGAGCCGCGGCAAATCGGCGGTTGTCCATTTCTTGTTCATTTCGATGCAAGGCTTCCCCGCTGCAGAGATCGGTACAACACGGCTTGATTGCCAGATGATGTTCTTATTGTGTGATGCAGACTTCAAGTAGATGCCTCCAGCACGCGCACGCGATTGCCGCCGGCTACGCGGGCGAACTCGCGAGTGGTGTTGAGTTGCGCCGGCGCATGTATCAGCGCGCTGGTGAAACCAGCATCGAGCATGGTCTTGACGACGCTTTCATCGCTGTCGAAATGGATGTGCATGCGGCCGCGCACGAAGATCGACAGCGTGGCACCGAGCAGGCGCAGCCCGCTCGACAACTCGCGCTTCTGCGGATAGACATCGGCCAGGTAGATGCCTTCCGGAAAGCGTCCGAGCGTATTGGCGATGCGATGCCAGACGCCGCGTGCGGCCGCCGGATCGAGGTAGTTCATCAGGCCTTCGGTGATGATCGCAGTGCCGAGGGTCGGATCGAGCATGGCGGCGATCGCAGCCAGCGATTGAGGACCATCGTCGGCCAGCGCATCCAGCGTCACTACGCGATGACGCTGCGACAGCAGCCCGGCAGCGCCGAGCATGCGCGCCTTGGTCGCCGCCATCGCCGGCAGATCGGTTTCGATGTAGCTCAGCGTATCGGGATAGCGGCGCGAGAACTCCCAGCCGCGCGGCGACAATCCGGCCGCGATTTCGATCACCTGCCGCACGCGCCCAGCGTCGATTGCACGTGCCAGCACTTCGTTGATGCCGAGATGTCGCGCCAGCATCAGCGCATCGATCGAAACACCGCTCGCCAGCTTGATGCCGCTGTTGAGCAGGCGGAAGCCGCGATCGAGGCGGCGTCCCTGCGGCGTCGACAAGGCCGCGGTCGACAGACCGTGTCGATACCAGAAATTGCCGGTGGCGTAGGCCGTCGGACTGATCGCCGCAGAGCTGCGTGTCATGCTGTGCTGGTCTTTAGACTAGACGCCCGGCGCGCCGGGAAAGCCGACATAGTATTGGCCGGTCAGCATGCCGCCATCGACCGCGATTTCGGCGCCGCACAAATAGGACGAATCGTCGCTGGCAAGGAACAGGCTGGTGCGCGCGACCTCGATCGGATCGGCGACGCGCTGCAGCGGCACCATCGCGTAGCGTTTGTTGACGTCGTCGCGCGACTCGCCATAGGGATTGCCCATCGCGGTGTCGACGCCGCCCGGATGCACCGAGTTGACGCGCACGCCCTGATGGCCGAATTCCATTGCCGCCACTTTGGTCAGGCCGCGGCTGCCCCATTTGCTCGAGCAATAGGCACTGAGACCGTTCGCGGCCTTCATGCCGTCGACCGAAGAGATGTTGACGATCGAGCCGCGCTTGCGTGCGACCATCTGCGCGCCGACCAGTTTCACGCCGAGGAAAGTGCCGACCAGGTTCACCGCCAGCACTTTCTCGAAATCGGCCTTAGCCGTCTCGGCGATGCTGCGGAACAGCAGCACGCCGGCGTTGTTGACCAACACGTCGACCGCACCAAATTTTACCAGCGTGGTCTCGATCAGCGTGTTCCAGCTGGCTTCGTCGGTGACGTCGTGATGCAGGAAAATCGCGTTGCCGTTCAGCTCGGCCGCGAGCTTGGCGCCATCTGCGTCGAGTACATCGCCGATCACCACCTTGGCGCCTTCGGCGACGAACAGACGCACCGTCGCCGCGCCCATACCGCGTGCGCCGCCGGTGATGATTGCGACCTTGTCCTTCAATCGAGCCATGCGGTTCTCCTTGTTGAGTTATTCGTTGTCGAAATCCACCAGCGTCAGCGCATCGCCGATCACGGTTTTGCCGTCCAATGCATGCAGTACTTGTTGCGCCTGCTGCAGTAGCTCGCGGCTCTTGCACAGCCGACCGTTGTAGTTGCCGCCGATCAGCAGCAGCACCGCTTCCGCCATCAACTCCAGCGGCTCGATCGATTCCGGGCGCGTGACTGCGGTCAGGCGCGCGACGCTGGCCGCACTCTCGGTGTTGGCGATCTGGCTCGGCGCCACCGCATTGACATGCACGCCGCTGCCCTGCAGTTCTGCGGCAAGACCCAGCGTGTAGCGCTCCAGCGCCGCCTTCGACGCGCCGTAGACGGTCAGCGCGTGCACGAATTTGGCGGGGCCGATGTACGGAATCTGCGGCTGTCGCGCGGCCTCGCTGCTGATATTGACGATGCGGCCCCAACGGCGCTCGCGCATGCTCGGCAATGCCTGCTGGATCAGATCGATCGGCGCCTGCAGGTTGAGTTCGAACGTCGCCTGGCGTGCCGCCAGATCGATGCGGCTTGGTGGCGCGTAGGCGGCGATGCCGGCGGCATTGTTGATCAGAATATCGATTGGTCCGAATGCCGCTGCCGCTTTGGCCAGCAGTTGTGCGCGTGCAGCGACATCGGTCAGATCGGTGCTTACGAATGCGGCGCGGCCGCCGCAGTCGCGGATCACTTTGCAGACTTCCTGCAAGCCGTTGAGCGAACGCGGGCTGGCGCTGACGATCACCGCGACGCCATGCGCGGCCAGCCGTTGCGCGATTGCGCGGCCGATGCCGCGCGAGGCTCCGGTGACCAGTGCAACGCGCCCGCTCAGATCCACTCTCGCGCTTCCGCTTGGGGCAGGCGTCTACTGCACGATGGCCGGATGTGCCTGCGTCGGGCCGCCGAGCATCGGCCGATGCGACGGCGGTTGTTGCCCTTGCAGATCCTTGATGCCGTATTCGAGCGCGATTTCGGCACCGATCAAGACCAGGCCGGATTTCTCCGCGCGCTTGGCATCACGATACAAGGCTGCGAGCACGCGGCCGGTGAAGTCCGGGCTTTCGGCGATGTCCCAGAAACCGGCGTACTTGGCCGGATCGGCGTCCATCACACGCTTGGTGCGATCGGTCTTCAGCATGCCCATCCAGATCGACACCGCGGCGACGTTATAGGGTTTTAGATCCACCGCCATGTCCTTGGCGAACTTGTCGACGCCGACTTTCTGCGCGCCATAGCCGGGGCCGTGCATGTAGCAGCTGGCGCCGAACGACGAGGTGAACGCGATCAGGCCATCGTTCTTCGCGACCATCAGCGGTGCAGCATACCAGCTGGCGACGTAGGCCGAACGCAGGCCGACGTCGAGGATGTCGACCAGTTCCAGCGGCTTCTGCCAGAACGGTCCTTGCTCGATCAGCTTGTCGTGCAGCGTGGTGGCGTTGTTGACCAGGATGTCGAGGCCGCCCTGTTCCTTGGCGACGCGATCGAACAGTGCTTTCACCTGCGCGTCGTCGCCATGATCGCAGGCGACGGCGATGCCTTTGCCGCCGGCCTGGGTCACCGCGTCGGCGGTGCCGGCGATGGTGCCGGGCAGCGGCGCTGCGCCTTCCTTCTGTGTGCGGCCGCTGACATAGACAGTGGCGCCCGCCGCACCGAGTGCGATGGCGATACCCTTGCCGGCGCCGCGCGACGCGCCGGTGACGACCGCAATGACACCCTTCAGATTCGCAGTGGATCCTGGCTCGCTCATCACACGTCCTCTTATGGTTATATGGTCTGCGTTGCGGCGACGGCTTCCGCACGCAACTGAAACTTGAGCACCTTGCCGGATGCGTTCAGCGGCAGCGCGGCCATCACTTGCACTTGGCGCGGCACCTTGTAGTTCGACATGTTGTCGCGGCACCAGGCGATCAGCGCGGCGGGTTCCAGCATCGCCTGCGGCCGCAGCACCACGCAGGCCTTGCCGACTTCGCCGAGACGCTCGTCCGGTACGCCGATCACCGCCACCTGCGCAATCGCAGGATGCGCGGCGATGATGCGCTCGATTTCGGCCGGATAGCAGTTGAAGCCGCCGGCGATGTACATGTCCTTGAGCCGATCGGTGATGCGCAGATAGCCGCGCGCGTCGAGCACGCCGATGTCGCCGGTATGCAGCCAGCCATCGGCGTCGATGTTTTCGCGCGTCGCCTGCTCGTCGTCGAGATAGCCCTGCATGACGTTGTAGCCGCGCACGACGATTTCGCCGGCTTCACCCGGCGGCAGCGCACGGCCGTCGCCATCGATGCAATGCAGTTCGACATCCGGAATCGCGCGACCGCTGGTCAATGCGATGGTTTCGGCACTGTCGTCCGGCTTGCACAGCGAGACGATGCCGCAGGTCTCGGTCAAGCCGTAGCCGGTCAGCACGATCTTGAAGCCGAGTTCGGCGCGGATGCGTTCGATCAGCGACGGCGCGATGGCCGCGGCACCGGTGATCGTCGCGCGCAATGACGACAGGTCGTAGTGTGCACGTTCGCCATCGGCGAGCAGGCTGATGAACAGCGTCGGCGGTCCCGGCAATACCGAGATGCGCTCGGCGGCGATGCGCTTCATCACCGCGGCGGCATCGAAGATCGCATGCGGCAGCACCGTGCAGCCGGCCAGCAGGCCGCCGAGCCAGCCGACCTTGTAGCCGAACGAATGGAAGAACGGGTTGACGACGAGGTAACGATCTTCCGGCACCAGGCCCATGTGCGCCGACCAGTCGGCGATCACGCGCAGATTCTGCTGGTGTCCGCTAACGACACCTTTGGGCAGGCCGGTAGTGCCGGACGTGAACAGGATGTCGAGGCGGTCGTCCGGCTTGATCGCAGCGCTGCGTTGCTCGACGGCCTGCGCGTCGATGCGCTCGCCGCAGGCGAGAAACTCGTTCCAGCCGAGCTCGTCGGCAGCCGCATCCTTGAACACGACGATCGAGCGCAGGTTCGCCGGGCGGTGCGGCGCCAGTAGAGTGGGGTAGTGCTGACCGAGGAATTTGCCGGTGCAGAACAGCAGACGCGCGCCGCTCTTCTGCAGCACATAGCCGGCTTCATTGCCGCGCATGCGCGTATTGATCGGCACCAGCACGCCGCCGACACTGTGGATCGCCAGACCGGCGACGATCCACTCGACACCGTTCTGCGCCCAGATCGCAACGCGATCGCCGTGCTCGATGCCGCACGCGATCAGCGCACGCGCTGCACGCAGGCGCAGCGCGTCGAGTTCGTCGTAGCTGAGCGCAACGCCGTCTTCGCCGATCACCGCGATGCGCGCGCCATGGCGCGCAACCGATTCTGCAAAAGCTCGCGGAGCGGTTAGGCTCATTACATTAATCCGCCCACATCAGGTAGCCATTGTCGATGCGCATCTCCGCGCCCTGGATGAAACGCGATTCGTCGGAGGCGAGGAACAGCACCAGATTGGCGATATCGGTCGGCTCGGCGAAGCGCGCCAGAACCTGCTTGGCGTCCTTTTCGCGTACCGCGCTCTTCGCACCTTTCGGCATCGACGAATGCAGATTGAACACCATCGGCGTCTTGATGCCGTCCGGATGAATCGAGTTGCAGCGGATCTTGATGCCGTTCATGCGCGCATGTGCGGCGATGCTGCGCGTCAGCGCCGCCACCGCGCCCTTCGACGCGCTATAGGCGCAGAACGAGGACACGCCGCCGATGCCCGCCATCGACGACATGTTGACGATCGAGCCGGCGCCGCGCTGCTTCATCGCCGCGAACGCGTGCTTGCAGCCGAGGAAATAGCCGTCGGAGTTGACCCGCTGGATCTTCTGCCACAGCTCCAGCGTGGTGTCTTCGATGGTGCCGTACGCCAGGATCGCGGCGTTGTTGACCAGGATGTCGAGGCCGCCAAATTGGTCGTGGGTCTGCTTCATCACCTCGATCCAGCCGTCTTCGGAGGCGATGTCGTGCTTGACGAACCGCGCGCTGTCGCCGATCTCCTTGGCGACTGCACGGCCGAGTTCTTCGTTGATGTCGGTCAGCACCACGCGCGCGCCTTCGCGCGCCAGCAATATCGCGTCTTCCTTGCCGACGCCACTGGCCGCACCGGTGACGATCGCCACCTTGTCCTGCACTCGCCCCATGCTGCTCGCTCCTGGTTGATCGCCGGCACTGAGGGGCCGGTCGTAGGTTCTGGTGGACGCTGGTTAAATCTGCTTCGACGCAACTGCTGCTGCCAGATGGCGGCCGCTGCGGCGTCCCGACCACAGACAATCCGCCAGCGACAAACCGCTGACGTAGTTGTTCGACGCGATGCCGACCGCCGCACGACCGGTGGCGTAGAGACCGCTGATCGCATGTCCCTGCGTATCGAGCACCGCGCCGCTGCGCTCGTCGACGCGCAGCCCGCCGAGCGTGATCGCCGGGCAGGGGAAGCTCTTGCTGTGCGCCGAAATCTCGAACGCGAAGAACGGTGGCTGTTGCAGCGCCTGCATCATGGGTGCGGTCTTGCCGAGCGCATCGCTGTGCTTGCCCTGCGCCGCGGCGTTGTAGTCCTGCCAGGTTTTTTGCAAGGCTGCCGACGGTACGCCGATGCGTTGTGCGAGCTGTTCGATGCCGCGCGCGCGCGGCGCGAACAGCATCAGAAAAATCGCCGGAATGCTCTGAAACGCCCACAGCCTGCCGAACAAGGCTTCGCGGAAGGCCTGCCGGCGCAGCTTGGCATCAAGCACCAGCCAGGCGCGGCCGCCGTGACGTTCGCACATCTCCACCCCCAGACGCGCGCCGTAGGATTGTTCGTTGCAGAAGCGCTGGCCTTGCGCATCCACCACCATGCCGCGCGCCCACGGCGTCGGCGGATTGATGAAGCGCCAGGCCGAAACCTTGTCCAGACGCGCGGAACCGGCGCCGACGCTCTGACCCAGACGCAGGCCGCTGCCGTCGCAGCCGGTCGCGCCGAGGCGCATCGTCTTCAGATATTTCGGCGCGTAACGTTCGACCAGCGTGCGATTGAAGATGAAGCCGCCAGTGGCGAGCACGACGCCGCGCGCGGCACGCAGCAGTTGCGGCTTGGCTTCCGCCAGCATCAGTGCCAGTGCGCGTGCACGTGCACGATCGGCCGCGCCGGGTGCGACGTTATGCAGGTTCTCGGCACGCTGCATCAGCTTGCGGTGCCGGGTCTCGGCGGCCGAGCCTGCGGTGAAACGCAGCACCTCGGCACCGATCACTGCGCCGGTTTTCGCGTCCGTCACCAGACGTTGCACGGCGCTCTGCAGCAGGATCGGAATCTGCAAGCTTTCGACCTTGCGGCGCAGCACCGCATAGAGCGCTTTGCCGGACATGCCGGTGTCGTTCATGCGATGGCCGCGCGGCGCAGGCTTGGCGTATTCCGCGTAGCCGCCGACCGATTCGTTGCCGGAGTAATACAGATAGACGCCATTCTTCGGATACGAAGTCTTCGGCGGCGGCGCGTTTGATTCAAAGGCCGCGCCGATCGATTCGAGCCATTCGAGCAGGCCGCGGCTGTCGTCGCAGAAGCGCCGCAGGGTGGCTTCGCTGACCGCATCGCCGACTTCGCGGCACAGGTATTGGAACATCGCCGCCGGCGTATCTTCATAGCCGGCTTTGAGCTGATGCCGGGTGCCGCCGCCTGCATAGACCACGCCGCCGCTCTTGGCACTGGCACCGCCGCCGTCGAAACGGTCGACCACGATCACCGCGGCGCCGCCTTCGCGTGCGGAGATCGCCGTCGCTGCACCCGCCGCACCGCAGCCGACCACCAATACGTCGCAGCGCTCGGACCACTGCACGGTGGCATCGTCGACCGCCAGCGGTGCCACGATCGGCAGCGTGCCGTCGCTAGCTGTATCCGCCCGCAGCGAACTGAAGTCGACGGATGAAGTCAGTGAATCGGGCATGGCAGGGCGTGCGCGAATGGACCTGCATTATTGAGATTCGGCCGAAGCAGTCATCATCCGATGGGACTAGCCAGTGTCCTTGTAGGCCGTTTGGAAGCATCCCGACCCGACTCCTGACTCGTTCGTCCTGTTGGCGGTGCCGGTCGTCCGGAAACGGGTTTGCGTCTTGCAGTCCGCGCGGCAGGATCACTCCGCGACGTTGAATCCGCGTCGAGCGCGACATTCTCAAAGGGAGTTGCTATGCGTGTGACGTACTACGACGAGTTCACCCGGCTGACGCGTCTCAAAGCGCCCTACGCCTGGGCTATACGGTTAGCCGTTGCCGGCTCGTTGCTGCTGTTGATTGCAAAGATGGTGGAGGCGGGACTGCAGGGATGAAGGGCAGGAAGCGCGCCGCGCATGCCGATCATGGCACGTGCGGCGCGCTGTTTTAGCGGCTTTCACTCAACTCCTGTGTGGGCATGCAGCGCTCGCGACTCGCCATCGATTGCAGCGAAATGCTCAAATAGCCGGGTCGAGCCTGCAGCGCGAATCGGGGAACAGCGCAGGACACCGTGAGAATTGCCTGAGTCCGCGACGATTCAAGGCCGCATGCCCAAGGGAGAATACGTATGCAACTGGAAACTCGGCCGACGAGCGCGTATGGCCGCTCGATCAAGTGGCTGGTCGTAGCTGTGGTCTTGCTGATTGTGCTGATATCGATCTGGCCGTTCCGCGGCGTACCGACCGGCAGCCGCGGCGTCGTCACCACGTTTGGCAAAATCACCGGCATCGAAAACGAAGGGCTGGCGGTGCTGTGGCCGTGGCAACGGCTCAGCGTGTTCAGCATCCGCGCCGAGCAGGCGGATATCGAGGACGCCGAGGGCAGCACTTCGGACACGCAGCCGGTGAAAGTGAGCATGACGGTGCGCTACGCCATCGCCACCGATCGCGTCGCCGAGGTTTACGAGAAGTACTCGCACAACGGCGATCTGTCGTCCTACGTGCAGACCGCGACGCAAGAAGTGTTCAAGGCGGTAACGGCGAAATACAGCGCACCCGAGCTGATCGGCCAGCGCGCACTGGTATCGAACGATATCGGCGAGGCGCTGCGTGCCAAGTTGAGCTTGTATGGCGCGATGGTGATCAATATTGACATGCGCAGTTTCTCGTTCTCGAAGACCTACATGGACGCGATCAACGAGAAGGTGACGCAGGAGCAGCTGCGCCTCGGCGCGGAAAACAAGCTGAAGACGGTGGAGGCGGAGCAGAAGCAAAAGGTCGCCGTTGCGGAAGCGGAGGCCAGCGCTGCGCGCGCCAAAGCCGACGGCGAGGCCTACGCCAATCTGAAGATCGCGACGGCGCAGGCCGATGCGCTGAAGGTGCAGAACACCGCGCTGGCGCAGAGCAAAGACGTGCTCGAACTGCGCCGCATCCAGGTCGAACAGACCAAGGCGGAAAAATGGGACGGCAAACTGCCCGAGGCGATCTATGCCGGCGCGCCGATTCCATTCCTGAATGTCGGCAAGTGAGGCGCAGGCGCAGCTTCTGATGGGCACGCCGCTGCAAGCCGGCTCGGCGCCGAGCAAGTCCCGTGGGGCGATCCGAGCGCCGCATTTCTAGTTCCCCGATTCACGCGCCACGCGCTACCATGCGCGCGCTCCTTTTCCAATTTCCACAAATAAAGATATGACGACTGCCACCAATCCCAACGTGCTGCTGGAAACCAGCCTCGGCAACATCACCCTCGAACTCGATGCCGACAAAGCGCCGAAGTCGGTGGCCAATTTCCTCGAGTACGTGAAGAGCGGCCATTACGACGGCCTGGCGTTTCATCGCGTGATCCGCGACTTCATGATTCAGGGCGGCGGCTATTCGGCGGATGCTTACAAAGAGCGCAGCACGCGCACGCCGATCGAGAACGAATGCAACAACGGACTGAAAAACAAGCGTGGCACCGTTGCGATGGCGCGCACCAACGATCCGCATTCGGCCACCAGCCAATTCTTCATCAATCACGCCGATAACGATTTCCTCGATGGACGCGGCGCCGGGCAGTGGGGCTATGCGGTGTTCGGCAAAGTCACCGCCGGCATGGACGTGGTCGACAAGATCGCCGCGACGCAGACCGGTCGTATCCGGCCGTTCGGTCAAGACGTGCCGGTGGAGCCGGTCGCGATCGTCAAAGTCAGCCTGGTCTGAGCGGCAAAAAAATCGGGCGGGAGCCAGTCCCGCCCGATCGCTGCTACGTTCGTTACCGCAGGGCGCGTGAGCGCCGGTGATTTATTTGGCGGCGGGCGCGGCGTCTTTCAGCGCTTCGACCTGAATCTGCAGCTTCACCTTGGTGCTGCCGACCAGCTTGGCACCGTAATCGATGCCGAAATCGGCACGGTCGAATTCGGCCGAGGCATCGGCGCCGCAATCTTCCACTTTCAGCATCGGATGCGTGATGCACTTGAAACTGTTGAGCTTCAGCGGCACCGGCTTGGTGACGCCGTGCAGCGTCAACTGGCCGTCGATCGCCACCGGCGTGTCGCCGTCGAACTTGATGCTGTCGGACTTGTAGGTCGCGGTCGGATATTTCGCCACGTCGAACATCTCCGCGCTCTTGGCGTGCTCGTTCATCTTGGCATGGCCGAAATCGATTGAACTGGTGTCGATGGTGATGTCGACGGTGCCGGTCTTGTTGGCGCGATCCAGCGTCACCGTGCCGGACGATTTATCGAACTTGCCGCGCCAGATCGAGATGCCCTGGATGTGCGGCGCTTCGAAGCTGGGGTAGGTGTGGTTCGGATCGATGGTGTAGTGATCGACCGCGGCGCTGGCGGCCGAGCTGATCGTCAACAACAGCGCTGCGCTGCAGAGTGCAGACTTGTACATGCGTGAACTCCTTTTCGAAAGATTGCGGCGAATGATGGATGCGGCTAGGTGCGTGTTATAGCCGGTTATCGAACCGCCGGCGCAACGATATGGAATTTGATCAGAACTTCGTCGGCGACGGTGTCTTCCCACTTCGGATCGCCGATCCTGTATTTGCTGCGGGAAATCGGCACTGAACCTTCAAAAGTATCGAAGCCGCCCGCGCTGACCAGCGTCACCGGCACCACCAGCGGCAAGGTCTTGCCTTTCAGGCTGAGCTCGCCGGCGGCCTGGAACTTGTTTGTACCGGCCGGCGTGATGCTGCTGGCCTGGAAGATCGCCACCGGATAGGTGCTGCTGTCGAACCATTCCTTCTTGCGCACTTCGGCGTTGTAGTCGTCGTCGCCGATGTCGAAGCTGCTCATGTCGATTTCGAGGTGCGCGCGCACCGTATCGGTCCGCTTCGGATCGTAGTGCACGCTGCCGGTGAATTTCTTGAATGGTGCCGCGACCGGCACGCTCATCTGCTTGAACTCGGCGGTGACGGTGCTCTTGGTGCCGTCGACCGGTGCGTCCGGAATAACGGCTGCGGTCAGCGCCACGACGGCCAGCGCGCCGATCAAAACTTTGCCACGCATATGCATGATTGTTCCTTAGATTGAGTGGAGCCGATCAGCGCCAGCTGAGCATGCGCCGCAGCGTGGCGTCGCGATCGACGAAGTGATGTTTGAGGGCGCCCAGCACGTGCAGGCCGAAGCTCGCCAACAGCAGATAGCCGAAATTTTCATGAATCTGAACCAGCGCCTTGGCCAACTCCTTGTTCTTGGGGATCAGGTCGGGCAAACGCAATAGACCCAGGTACACCACCGGGTAGCCGGTCGCCGAACTGTAAAGCCAGCCGGACAACGGCAGCGCGAACATCAGCGCGTACAGCATGCCGTGAACGAACTCGGCCAGCGTGTGCTGCCACAACGGCATCGGCTCGGGCGGCGGCGCGGGGTGGGTCAGGCGCCACAGCACGCGCAGCGCGGCGAGGGCCAGCACCGTCATGCCGATCCATTTGTGCCAGGAATAGAATTTCAGCTTCTGCGGGCTGAACGGCAGGTCGGTCATCACCCAGCCGAGCGCGAAGCCGCAGACGATCAGGCCCGCGATCAGCCAGTGCAGCGCGATGGCCGGGCGCGTGTAGCGGGTCGCTGCCGACAGTACAGCGCTTGCAGGCTTGGGCATTGGTTCGCGTCTCGCGGTGTCTCGTGGGCTTTTCGACTGCGCCGGCATGGGGCTTCGATGCCGCAGCGTCGACGAAAGTTTAACGCTTGCGGCGCAGTCGCAGACGATCCTTTGGTTGCGCTGCGCAAGGCCGGCGAACCGAGGCCGACGGACCGCACGCGGCCGGCATTCGCAGTTTATTTATGCAGTGTCGTGGACGCTCGCCCCGCACGCCGGTAAACTACCGTCTTAATCCTGAAAGGGGGGCGCAAGCCCCCCTTCGCATGTGCGCGATCCGAAACGGATCGCGCACATGATTCACCCGCCCATCGAGCCGACTCGCATCATGTCTACAGCCACCCCGGCCCTGCTCGCTCTCGCCGACGGTAGCGTGTTCCGCGGCGTTGCCATCGGCGTTGAAGGCGCCACCGTCGGTGAAGTCGTTTTCAATACCGCGATGACCGGTTACCAGGAGATCCTGACCGATCCTTCCTATCGCCAGCAGATCGTTACCCTGACGTATCCGCATGTCGGTAATGTCGGCGTCAATCCGGAAGATGCCGAATCCGGTGAAAGCCAGGTTGCCGGGCTGGTGCTGCGCGAAGTGCCGCGTCCGCCAAGCAGCTGGCGTTCGCGCCAGAGCCTTGGTGCATTCCTGCAGCAGCAGAACGTGGTCGCCATCGCCGGCATCGATACGCGCCGGCTGACCCGCATCCTGCGCGACAAGGGCGCGCAGAACGGCTGCATCGTCGCCGGTAGCGTCAACCTCAAGGACGCGCTGAAGCGCGCCCGCGCATTTCCGGGGCTGAAAGGCCTGGACCTCGCCAAGGTCGTCAGCGTGACCTCGCCGTATCAATGGACGCGCGGCTCCTGGGAATTGAGCAGCAATGCCGAAACCGAGCCGGCACCGGGTCCGCATCATGTGGTGGTCTACGACTTCGGCATCAAGCGCAACATCCTGCGCATGCTGGTCGACCGCGGCTGCCGCGTCAGCGTGGTGCCGGCGCAGACGCCGGCGAGCGAAGCGCTGGCGCTCAAACCCGACGGCATCATGCTGTCGAACGGCCCCGGCGATCCCGAGCCTTGCGACTATGCGGTGACCAGCGCACGCGAGTTCATCGCACGCAAGCTGCCGACCTTCGGCATCTGCCTGGGCCATCAGATTCTAGGGCTGGCCGCCGGCGGCAAGACGCTGAAGATGAAGTTCGGCCATCACGGCGCCAATCACCCGGTGCAGGATCTCGAATCCAGGCGCGTGCTGATCACCAGCCAGAACCACGGCTTTGCAGTCGATGAAGCAACGCTGCCGGCCAACGTGACGATTACGCACCGCTCCTTGTTCGACGGCTCCAACCAAGGCTTTCGCCTGAACGATGCGCCGGTGTTCACTTTCCAGGGACACCCCGAGGCGAGCCCCGGGCCACACGACGTCGGGTATCTGTTCGACCGCTTCGTGTCGATGATGGAGGTCGCCGGTGCCTAAGCGCAGCGACCTAAAATCCATCCTCATCATCGGCGCCGGGCCGATCGTCATCGGTCAGGCCTGCGAGTTCGACTATTCCGGCGCCCAGGCTTGCAAAGCGCTGCGGCAGGAAGGCTATCGCGTCATCCTGGTCAACTCCAATCCGGCGACGATCATGACCGACCCGGAGATGGCCGACGCGACCTACATCGAGCCGATCCGCTGGCAGACCGTCGCGCGCATCATCGAGAAGGAACGCCCCGATGCGGTGCTGCCGACGATGGGCGGCCAGACCGCACTGAATTGCGCACTCGACCTCGCGCGCGAAGGCGTGCTCGACAGATACCAATGCGAGCTGATCGGCGCCAACGCCGTCGCCATCGACCTCGCCGAAGACCGCCAGAAATTCCGCGACGCGATGACCGAGATCGGTCTCGGTTCAGCGCGCTCGGGCGTCGCGCATTCGCTGCAGGAGGCCAAATACATCCAGGAGCAGATCGGCTATCCGGCGATCATCCGGCCGAGCTTCACGCTGGGCGGTTCCGGCGGCGGCATCGCCTACAACGTCGAGGAATTCGAGGAGATCGTCACGCGCGGCCTCGATCTGTCGCCGACCACCGAGGTGCTGATCGAAGAATCGCTACTCGGCTGGAAAGAGTTCGAAATGGAGGTGGTGCGCGACCGCGAGGACAACTGCATCATCGTCTGCTCGATCGAGAATCTCGATCCGATGGGCGTGCATACCGGCGACTCGATCACCGTCGCACCCGCGCAGACCTTGACCGACAAGGAATACCAGATCATGCGCAACGCCAGCATCGCGGTGCTGCGCAAGATCGGCGTCGATACCGGCGGTTCCAATGTGCAGTTCGCAATCAATCCAGACGACGGCCGCATGATCGTCATCGAGATGAATCCGCGCGTGTCGCGCAGCTCCGCGCTGGCATCGAAAGCCACCGGTTTTCCGATCGCGAAAGTCGCGGCCAAGCTGGCGGTCGGCTATACGCTCGACGAACTGCGCAACGAGATCACCGGCGGTGTCACGCCGGCGAGTTTCGAGCCGTCCATCGACTACGTCGTCACCAAGATTCCGCGCTTCACCTTCGAGAAATTCCCACAGGCCGATTCGCGCCTGACGACGCAGATGAAGTCGGTCGGCGAAGTCATGGCGATCGGTCGCAACTTCCAGGAGTCGCTGCAGAAAGCCCTGCGCGGACTGGAAACCGGCAGCGACGGTTTCGATCCGCAGGTCGGCGTCTACGACGAAACCACGATCGCGCAGATTCGCGAAGAACTGGTGACGCCGCGCGCCAAGCGCATCTGGTTCGTCGGCGACGCGTTCCGCGCCGGCCTGACAGTGCAGGACATCTTCGGCCTGTCGAAGATCGATCCCTGGTTCCTCGAGCAGATCGAGGAATTGATCGCAACCGAAGGCGAGATCGCCGCCAGCAAGATCGGCAAGATCAACAAAGACCGCTTGCGCTGCTATAAGCGCCTTGGTTTCTCCGATCGCCGTCTGGCGACATTGCTGGGTGTGAAGGAAGCCTCGGTGCGCGCGCGTCGTCATCGGCTTGGCATCCGGCCAATCTACAAGCGCGTCGATACCTGCGCCGCCGAATTCCCGTCGTCGACCGCCTACCTGTATTCCAGCTACGACGAGGAATGCGAAGCCGCGCCGACCGACCGCGAGAAGATCATCGTGCTCGGCGGCGGACCGAACCGCATCGGCCAGGGCATCGAGTTCGACTATTGCTGCGTGCACGCGGCGATGGCGCTGTCGGAAGATGGTTACGAGACCATCATGATCAACTGCAATCCGGAAACCGTGTCGACCGACTACGACACTTCCGATCGCCTCTACTTCGAACCGCTGACGTTCGAGGACGTGATGGAAATCATCGACCTCGAAAAACCCAAAGGCGTGATCGTGCAGTTCGGCGGTCAGACGCCGCTGAAGCTGGCGCGCGCGCTCGAAGCCGCCGGTGCGCCGATCATCGGCACTTCGCCCGATTCGATCGACCTCGCCGAAGACCGCGAGCGCTTCCAGAAGCTGGTCGAGGAACTGAAGCTGCGGCAGCCGCCGAATGGCGTGGCAACTTCGCTGAAGCAGGCGCTGGGTGTCGCCAAGAAGATCGGCTATCCGCTGGTGGTGCGTCCGAGCTACGTGCTCGGCGGCCGCGCGATGGAAATCGTCCACGACGACGAAGACCTGGTGCGCTACATGACCGAGGCGGTGAAGGTCTCCAACGATTCGCCGGTGCTGCTCGATCGCTTCCTTGAGAATGCGATCGAAGTCGATGTGGATGCGCTGGCCGACGCCGAAGGCAATTTCGTCATCGGCGGCATCATGGAGCACATCGAACAGGCCGGCGTACATTCCGGCGATTCGGCCTGTTCGCTGCCGGCCTATTCCCTGAGCGAGTCGGTGCAGAACGACATCCGCGAGCAGATGCACAAGCTGGCAAAGGCACTGAACGTGATCGGCCTGATGAATGCGCAGTTCGCGCTGCAGGGCGAGACGGTCTATTTGCTCGAAGTGAATCCGCGCGCATCGCGCACCAGCCCGTTCGTGTCGAAAGCCACCGGCCGGCCGCTGGCGAAGATCGCGGCGCGCTGCATGGCCGGCAAGAGCCTGATTGCGCAGGGCATCACCAAGGAGATCAAGCCACCGTATTTCTCGGTGAAGGAATCGGTATTCCCGTTCGCCAAATTCCCCGCGGTCGATCCGCTGCTCGGACCCGAAATGCGTTCAACCGGCGAAGTGATGGGCTCCGGCCGGCACTTCGGCGAGGCGTTCAACAAGTCGCTGTTGGCGGCCGGCATGATCGTTCCGTCCGGCGGTACCGCGTTCATCTCGGTGCGCGACGCCGACAAGCCGAAGGCGATCGATCTGGCCCGGCTGCTGGCAGCCAAGGGCTTTCGCGTGGTGGCGACGCACGGCACCGCCGCCGCAGTGCGCGCCGCCGGCATCGCTTGCGAAGGCATCAATAAGGTCAAGGAAGGACGCCCGCACTGCGTCGACATGATCAAGAATGGCGAAATCCAGTTCATTGCCAATACCACCGAGGGTAAGAAGTCGATCAGCGAATCGCATTCGATCCGCGCGGCGGCGATCTCGC
>JAQGNU010000209.1 GCA_028291645.1 Nevskia sp. | reverse complement strand
CGCGGATGGGGGACATCTCGACCCTGCTCGGCAACAGCGCCAATCTCGATGCCGCCAACGATCAGCATATCCACAACACCTATGATGCCGCCGGCCGATTGCTCAGCAGCACAGATGCCGAGAACGGCACCGAGCACTACACCTACGACGGCCTCGGCAATAAGAAAACCTACGTCAACAAGCTCGGCTACACCTGGACCTACGTCTACGATGCCGCCGGCCGGATGACCGAGGAGGACACACCGCCGGTTTCGGTGTACGCGGTCGGCACCGCACCCGGTGCACCCGCGGGTGGTGCAACCTCCAGCAGTCTCGCGCTCGTCACCAAGATGGTCTACGACGCCTTCGGCAACGTTGTCGAGCACATCGAAAACGCCAGTGCTGCCGACAAGACACAGAGCCGCGTCACCAGCTACCGCTATGACGTGCTCGGCCGCCAGGTGCGCACGATCAACGCCGACACCTACACCGATGCGGCGAGCGTCACGTACGGCAGCAAGGTCGGCGTCTACGCTGCCGGCAGCGATGCAACGAATGGCTATGGCAGCAGCCTCACGCCGGGCAGCCCAACGAGCCTCGCCACGCGCAGCGGTTTCGAGAACAGCCAGGCGCTGACCGCCGACACGCTGTACGACGCGCAAGGCAATGCCATCGTCGGCCGCGACGCCGCCGGCAATTACAGCTACAAGGTCTACGACAGCCTGGGCCGCGTGGCCTACGAGATCGATACGGGCCGCTACGTTACCCAGTACCAGTACAACAGCTTCGGTGATCAGAGCGTTCTCATCCGCTATGCGGTGGCGATCAATCCGGCCGATGCCACCACTGGCGGCACCAGTACGCTGACCAGCCTGGAAACTGCGCTGAACACAGCGCTCGCCAATCCCGGCTCGCTGGCCGCGCTCAATGCCGCGAGCGCAGCGCAGGTCAAAGCGGCCGCACTGGCCAAAGCCTTCGTCGCCAACACCAGCAATAGCCGCAGCCTCACCACGACCTACGATCAGCTCGACCGCAAGAAGACGGTGGCCCAGCCGGCAGTGGATTACTTCGCGCCCACGCTTACTGTCGGCACGAATTACATCGGCACTGCCAGTCCCACTACCGCATACAGCTACGATGCCTTTGGTGATCTGGTGACGCAGACTGCGCTGAGCTATCCGCAGAGCGTCACCACGACTTTCGGCTACGACCGCCTCGCGCGGCAGACCGATCTGGTCGATCTGGGCGGGTATTACACCAACAATACCTACGACGCCTTCAATCGGGTGATCCAGAGCTGGCAATACGCCAAGCCGGTGACGACGGCGCCCACCGCGCTGGCCAATGGGATGTGGAGCTTCACTAAGCCGGCCGCGACCGCGCCTGCCGCCAACGACCCGCTCGGCTACGACCGCATCACGCAGTACGCTTATGATCGTCTGGACCGGCAGATCCGCGTCACCAAGGTCAACACCACCTACAGCTATCTCGATCCGAGTGCTGCGAGCGGTGTCACCACCGTCACCGGCAATACCGTCACAAGCTCCGCGTATGACGCCATCGGCAATCTGATCGCCAGCACCGGCGCCGACGGCAACGTCACACGCAGCTACTACGATGCACTTGGCCGGCTGATCGCCACCGGCGGGCCGACTACGGCTACGGCCAACGCCACCGCGCGCACGATCAGCCTGCAGTACCAAGTCATCTCGCAGAAAGGCTGGCAGTCTGGCAGCAACGTCGTCAGCGTCAACTGGAGTTCGCTGCAGACTTGGAGCGGTGCCGGCCTGCAAGTGGTGCTCACGTACAACGGCTATGACACCACTACGGGCGCCGCTTTCAGCAACCGCACGCAGACCGTCGCGCTCGGAATGGGCGCCGCCGGCAATACCTTCAACTGGTCTACCGACACCCTGGGCTCTGTCGTTTCAGTGGTCGTGCAAGTCAACACCGGCACAGTGGCAGCCCCCAACTGGAAGACCGCATACACCAGTGCCGCACCGACGAAGTGGATCGAGGTGGGCAACATTCCCGCGTCGGCTACGGTGGTGCAATTCCAATACCGACCGCACAATTCCACCACTGCCTGGACTACGGTGACGATGGGCCCCGGCCCGATTGCCGGCATCTGGCTGGCCGGTGTGCCGGCGGGGCTGGGGACCGGCGACTACGACTACCACGTATCCGCCACCGACCAGTCTGGCAACCCGATCAGTCTGGCTGCTCCAGACGGCCGTGCGACGGTAACGCGCAGCGGCGACGGCTCGGTCGCGATGCTCAGCGACGGCAGTGCGCCCTCGCTGACGACGATGGGCTACGACGCGCTCGGCGATCTGGTGATGCAGAAGCGTCTGGCGAATGGCGCCACCAGCCTATCGGCGACGAGCTACGTCGCCGGCGCGGCGGACGCCATCAACGATCAAGTGAGCTATCAGCGCTACGACATCCTCGGTCATGTACTGGAGAGTGTCGATGCGCTCGGCCATTCCGAGTTTCATTCCTACGATCAATTCGGCCACGAGCTGCGCACTTGGCGCGCGCAGACCGACGTACTCGGCACAGCGGTGCAGCAGACCACGCTGTACACCTACGATGCACTCGGCCGGCAGACCGGCACCATCGCGGTCCGCCGCTCGCCGGATCAAGCCAACAGCGTCTACACGCTCGACAAGACCCAGGCGCTGTACAACGCCTACGGCGAACAGATCGCCTCGGGTGCTGATCTGTCGCACGTGATCGATTCCTCCGGTAAAGCGACTTTGTCCGGCGCATCCAGCTTCGCCGCGATCGGCGCGACCTACGCCGACTACGACAATGCCGGCCGACTGTGGCAGACCAACAGCGGCGACGGCGTCGACAAGGTCGAGCGTTACGACCTTTTAGGCCATCACACTGCCGAGATCTTGATACCGAGTGCCACGGCCTCGACCGTCAACGCGACGCCCACCGAGCGGCGGCTCAACGGCGTCGCCGACTTGAGCGGCATCACCGGCGCGATTGAAACCGACACGGTCTACGACGCGCTGGGTCATGCGATCGAGCAGCGCCAGCCGAGCTTCGTGCAGAACGGCACGACGGTCGCTCCTAAGGTCGATCAGACCTTCGACCGCTGGGGCAACGTGCTCAGCGTCACCGACCCGCGCGTGGCAGCCTGGGGTAACCGCTATCGCTACAACGATCAAAACCAGGTCATCTCGAGCGATCGCCTCGAAGTCGACACCGCTGTCGATGAACATGGCGGCACCATCGCCAACGTCGCGGCTTCGCAGTATTTCTATGATGCGCGCGGCAACCTGATTGAAACGCTGACGCCGGATGGCGCCACCGGTCTTGCCACGGTGCGTCATCAGCGCCTGTACGACGCCGCCGGCGAACTGGTGGACGAAGTCGACAGCCTCGGCGCGAACATCGTGCACGCGTACGACCGCCTCAACCGGCAAATCCAGCAGGTGGATGCCGATGGCCATGTCACCACCTATGCCTACGACCGGCTCGACCAGCTCATCGAGCAAGATCAACTCGGCTTCGCCAACAACGCCAACCCGATCTACCAGTACCACTACGACGAATCCGGCAACCGCATCTCCAGCACCGACGGCATCGCCGCCGACCTGACGCGCGACCGCTACGACACGCGCGGCAACCTGATCACCGAGCTGACGCCGCTGACCACCGTCGGCAATGCCAACCTCGGGAGCATCTACAAAACCAGCTACACCTACGACGCACTCGGCCACAAGATCAAAACCACCGACGGCGATAACAACACGCAAACCTGGGCCATCGACGCCTTCGGACGGCAGACCGCGCATACCGACTTGGGCGGCATGGTGACGACGGACACCTACGACAGCCTCGGCCGGCTGCTGCATGAGACCAGTGCGCAGGCAACCTTGACCAATGACGGCTCCGATCTGTCCGGTTGGCTGTGGACGTCGAGCAATAGCGCCAATGAAGTGGGTGGCGGTCAATTGAACGGTAGCAACAGCTTCACCGAAGCCATGGTCCAACCCGACTACGGCAGTCCCAGCGCGGGACCCGACGGTCTGGCCGCCGGCAAGCCCGCGATCCTGCTGCACGTCAGTCAGGGCAGCTACTCGCAGATCAGCCGCTCGCTCGGCTTGCGTAGCAGCACGACTTTTTCAGTCTCGGCGGATCTGCTGCTCGACCAAGCGTCCGGCTCCGGCCCGCAGCAGGCGGCGATTTATTTCGGGTCGTCCGGCCGCACTGGCCCCAAGCTGGAGCTGAACTCCGGCAACCAGCAGGGCGTGCTGAAGTACACCGACGGCAACGGCGGCACGATCAGCAAGGCCTACAGCTACACGCGGGGTGACTGGCTACGCGTGGTCGTCAGCGGCACCCGCAATGCTGATGGCACCTATCAGACCACTTTCAGCCTCATCGACCTGAGCACTGGCGGCAATACGATTCTGACGTTCAGCGCCGGCGCCAAATTCGCCGGAGATGAAGTCGCGTTTTCCGCCGAAAACGGTGGCGAGGACAACGGCAACGCGGTGGTGGTCGATAACATCGACATCAAGGGCGGTGTCAACGCCGGCGAAGACCAGACTTACGCTTACTACGCCAACGGTGAGCTCAGCACCCTTACCGACAACGCCAATCAGACCGTCACGACCTACCAGTACGACGCCGCCGGCCATCACACGCTGGAGAAGTTTGCGTCCAGCGGCGGCACCGTTTACCAAAACGCGAGCCTGGCTTACGACAGCCAGGGCCGTCTGATTTCCGACACCGACAGCGGCCGCAGCAACGGCTCGGGCGCCACCATCACCAATCGCTATGACGCCGCCGGCAACCGCCGCGAGATCACCAGCAGTTTCACGGCCGGCAGCACCGGCGGCACGTCTGGTACCACCGACCACTGGTACACCTACGACGACGAGAACCGCATTCTCATCGCCGAAGGCAAGAAGGACGCGAGCAATAACATCGTCCTAGACAGCAGCGATACCAACAGCGCCAGTCTGGCTTACGACGCAGCGGGCAACCGCCGCAACGAGACGCAGTACCAGAACGGCAATCTGACTTATCTAAGCTACAACTACGATCCAGCCAACCGGCTGACCGCCACCTATACTTCCAGCGTCGCCGGCCAGCTCGGCGCCCAGACCTCCGGCCGCAGTTACGACAGTGCCGGCCGCGTGCTCAGCTACTTCGAGAAGTTCAGCCAGACCGGCTACTACCAGCCCGGTGCGCAGGACGCTTACGTCTACAACCTCAACGGCGAACTGCTCGAACAGCGCCACAGCGAGAACGGCACGCTGCAATACGCCGTCGGCTATGCCGCCAACAGCGGCACGACGTATTCGAAGGATGCAGCTTCGCCTGTGGCGACCAGTGCGGGCTGGTACGACGGCGCCGGAACCCTCAGCCATTACGAATACGTCGCCACCACCGACAACGTCCGGGTCAGCTACGACTACCGCTACCGCAAAGCTGACGGCTATCAGGAATCACTCATCATCGGCAAGGAGACCAGCAACGACGCTAGCAACGGCCACGAAGGCGTGACCACGCAGAGCTACGATTCCAACAACCACCTGATCAAGCTGATCGACCAGTACAACGACACCCCCACCCGCAAGTACGTGGTCAACGGCCAAGGCCAGACGGTTTTGCGCAACGATAGCAATGGCAAGAGCCAGAGCACTTTCTGGGGCAACAACATCGAGGTCGGTAGCGGCGGCGGCATCAGCGCCAACCAGTTCGACTTCAACTACACGCCGATCTCCGCGCAATACCCCAGCACCGTCCCCGCCCAGTACGTGCTACAGAGCGGCGATACGCTGGAGAGCATTGCCTTGCTCTCCTATGGCGATGCCAGCCTGTGGTATCTGATCGCCGACGCCAACGGAGTCTCCAGCGACGCCGATTTACAGAACCTCTCCATCGGCACGGCGCTGACGATTCCCAACGTCGTCAGCAACGTCCACAACAACGCCGACACTTTCAAGCCGTACGACCCGCGTTCGGTCATCGGCGATACCACCCCAACCATTCAGCCGCCGCCACCGCCGCAGCACGCTTGCGAAGAGCTGGCGACCATTATCGGTGCGGTGGTGCGCGCGGTTGTCACTATCGTCTCCAGTTTCATCCCCTACGTCGGGCCGTACATCGCGCCGGCTCTGGGCGCGGCGGCCGGCGACGTCGCCAAGCAGGATGTCGAACTGATCGCCGACGGCAAGTTCAATTTCGGCAAGTACTTCGAATACGCCTGGATCGATCCTCTGCTGCTGGCTTCCAAGCAGGCTGGCGGGAGCAACTTCAGCGTGCACGAAGTAGAACTGGCGGCAGGCTCGGCAGAGGCGGGGTCGCTCGGCAGCATGATTGGAGGCCCCTTGCTCGGCAACGTCGCCGGGCAGTACTTCAACATGACCAACAACGCCCAGCACGGCTTCGACTGGGGCAGCCTCGCAGGGACAGTGGTCTCTTCGGCGCTCACCGGCGGCTCATCCTATGATCCGGTCGCCAACTTCGTCGGCGGCGTCGGTGCGGCCTACACGCAGAAATGGATCACCCACGGCCGCCATCAAGAAAGGGTCGATTTCGCAGGCATCGCCGCCAATGCTTACGCCGATGCCGCGATCTCCCTATTTTCGTACAAGGGCGACGACTCGGGCTCCGGCGGAGAAGGCTTCAGCCTCAACGGATTCAACTTCAACTGGGGAGGCACGAACGGCTTCAGTTTCAATTACAGCGGTGACTATGGCTTCGGATTGCTGGGGCAGTGGACGGCCGATGCCTTCGGCAATGAGCAGGGGAATTCAGTCGTAGGGGCTGTCGGCACTGCGCCGGGGGAAATGCAGGCAGCGTCGGACACGCAATGGGGCGGGGCCAATGACCCAACTGCCGGAGGCGATGTGGATTCCACGCCGTATCAGGCGCAGCCGGGCTACCGCGTCGGCATTGGAAATTCCGATGGAAGCATCGGATATGGCACGGTCAGCCCTGATGGTTACGGCTACACCGATGCTGCTGACCAAGGGGCCCCGATAGTTGGTCGCACTAGTTCCCAAGGGAAAACAACCGGCATGATCTTCATGCGGGCCGATGGAACGGAAGAGGTCGCGCCGTATAACAATGTTCCTCCTGACACGGCCGCCCCGACAGATACACCGTCCGATGCCAATCAAGCGGCTGCAATGGCCTCTACGGGTACGAGCACTGGAGAGAACGCTGCCGCAGCGATTCAGCAGGTAGGAGCACTAAACACCAAGCAGAGCGACTCAGGCTCCGGATTTGTCGATCTTGTCGGAATCTTCAGTCGCAATTTTAGCGACTCTTTTTTCAACACCACTGACAGCTACGGAACCCATCTTGGCGACCAGGCATTCACGCTGAAGAGTGAAGGCTTTTATGCCACCGATATTGGCAAGAGTCTGCAAAGCATCGGAGATTTCCTGTCGGTTGACATCGATTCGGCCCTAAACGGTGGCGTCGGATCGACCAAGACCGCTGGCGGAGTGCGCGCAACGGGTGACTTCCTCAACTACCTCTTTACCCAGAGCGATAACCTACAAAACGCACAGGACTTTGTCGGCGACAAGCTCACGTCACTGAGCGATTGGTCCAACAACACGACGCCCGATCAGAAAGCGGCACTGGCGGGACAAGTGGGCGGCAAGCTCGTCGTGGACCTTGGCGTCGCGGAGGCCGGCGGCGAGTTGACCCAGGCGGCACGCAGTGTCGAACTTGGTGGCGATGCCGGGAAGTTGGAGGAGACCGCGGCCGATGTGGCAAAAGTGGGTGAGCGGGCTAAATATCTTGACGATCTAAAAGCGTTGCGGAATGAAATTAACCGACGCGCTCAGGCGGCCGTGCAACAGGTGCGCGACGATATTGCCAACGGTGCTACGGTCAAGAATCCTGGCTCATTGGCTCATGACTACCTTGCTCGCGACATTTTGTCCCTTCAAGATGAACTTGATGCTGCAGGTAGCTCGTATAGGGTAGCTGCTGAGCAATTTCGCGATCTCAAGACAGGTCGCATAGTACAAGAGAATCTTCCGTCGGCTATTCGGCCTGCTGGTTCGATTGGATTGGATGTGGTGGCTTATGACAACGGCACCCTGGTAGAGGGTCTTGACCTCAAGACCTATCAAAATGTGCCACACGGGTTCAGCAGGTCGCAATTGGCCGATTTGAGCCGAGTGTTTAAGATACCGCAGTCAAACATCACGCAAATTTTTATCAAACGATGACCACGCCAGCGCAACTTCGCAAATACGCTCAGCCGCTGCTGACACCTGGAATGCTTGCCCGTGGATTTGATATTTCGCAGAAGGGGCTGAAGTTCTACCGTAAAGCAGGGGACATTTATCACTTCGTAATTCCGACGCTCGTTGGCATGAGAGATCAAATCATCGTTCATCTAGTGCCGTGGGTGCCTGAGATCATGGTTGGCTACGATATGAAGGAGTTTCCGGAGAGAATTGCAGACGTGGTTTTAGCGAATTTGACACCAACAAAGGTCGAGCACGTTGGAAGCTCGCGTTGGACAATCGAACCCGAAACACGGGCGCAGACGAGTTTTTCGGAAATTCTGGGGGCATTCGATCACCACGGGTTGCCCTGGTTTGATCGGATTGTTAGCCGAGAAGCGCTCGCGAACATCGTCTATCCGTCGGAGCGGATTGATGCCTTGGGTAATAACACCGCCGACCTCATCCTCTTTAGGGGGGAGCCCAAGCTTCCCTCGTGAAGGATGTGAACCGGGATTGACGCACTGACCAAACGATCCTCAATTTTCAGCGGCCGTTCACTTCGTAATCGAGAAGAAGGCAGAGCTTGCCAAGTAACTCGTACTGGCCGCGGCCCTAGCGATAAATCTCGTCAGACCGACTGCTGCCAGACTGATGCCCAGACGTTTATATTCCCTTCTATGTGGTCAATGTGACGACTTGGGGAACAGACGCACATGCCGTACCCTAAGACACTAGAAAACCGAGGGGAACTTAAATGGCAAAGGCAGCCGGAGCATTCGACGCTGACGAACTTCTAGCGCTCGCGCTGCACGATCTGGAAAAGGAGCGGCTTGAAGGCGCGCTGGAAAAGCTGAAGCTCGCCGAAAGTAAAAGCGGCTGTCCGTCCTTGGTTTACGCGGAACTGGGCAGGCTCTATTCCAAGCTGAAACTGTTTGATCGTGCCAAGCCGATGTACCAACGCTATCTACAGCTGCAGCCGGCTGCGGTCACGGAGTTATTCCAGCTCGGGATGGCGCATTTCGAATCGGGCGAGGCGGCAGAAGCGCTCGATAAGTGGGCCGAGGTTTTGAAGCTTGCGCCTTCGTATGCGCCCGCGCTGTTTTTCACCTCGTTTCAATACGCGAAGCAGGGCAACTTGATCGAGGCACACGCCTGTTGCGAACGCGCGCTGGCCACCATTGCCGATGACAACCTCTACTACGGGCGCGCGAAGGACCTGATGCAAAGGATCGACGCCGACCCGGCCTACATCCAGGCACGTCAAAACGAGCCGTCTGTGCGCAAGGCGCACTGAGCTTCGGGTTCCGATGAATAGTCAGTTGGGTGAGGCGCAGGAAAAGCTGCAGCGATTCGAGAAATTCCTGAAGCAGGATCCGAATAATATCCGCCTGCTGGAGGATTCGGCCGATCTTCTGATTTCCTTGGGGCAAGCGGCCGAAGCCCGTAAATATCTGGAAGATGCGCTGGCGCTGAAGCGTGGCGACGAAGGCTTGAGATTCAAATTGGGAAGCGCTTATCTCGCGTCTGGCGAGGCCGAACGTGCCTACGAGGTTTATCAGAATTTAGTTGCCGACGGTGTCAAGCATCCCGCGGTTCGCTACAACCAGGCCTATGCCGCTTTCAATGCAGGCCGACCCGCGGAGGCTATTGAGATACTCGACGAGATCGACCAGTCCGGCCGCGCGCAACTCCCGCGTTTTCTTTATTTGAGAGCCCGCGCGCTGTACTACGCGCGCAGGAACGATGAAGCGCTTGCCGAGATCGGCCAGTTCGTCAACCGGCACCCGGACGATTGGGACGGCCTCGCACTCCAGGCACAGATTGTCGAGGATTCCGGCGATCTGAAAACCGCAGCGTCCATTGCGGCAAAGGTGCTCGCTGTCAGACCGGATGACGTCGTCGCGAATCTCGTTGTCGGCGAGGTCGCGATGTTCATGCAGCAGCCGGACCAGGCCGAAACATATCTTCGCAAGGTGGTTGCGCTGACTCCGGACAATGGGCGCGCATGGTCAGCCCTGGGCTTCGTCGCCGTGGAGCGGCGGCAGATCGATGCGGCCATCGAGCACTTCAACCGCGCCGTGGCACGCATGCCGGATCATTTGGGCACCTGGCACGGCTTGGCCTGGAGCCAGATCCTGCGCAACGACCTGGTCGGTGCGCGGCAGTCGGTCGAAGCGGCGATGCAGGTGGACCGCACGTTTGCCGATAACCATGGAACGCTCGCCGTCATTCTGTTTTTCCAAGGGAAGCAGGACGAAGCGCAGCAGGCAATGAAGCGCGGCGTCCGCTTGAACCCGAAGTCGGCGGCCAGCTTGTTTGCGCAGAGTCTGTTGATGTCGGCCAAGGGCGATCCGGCGGCGGGGCAGGCGACGATCCGAAAAATCATCGAAGGCCGTAGACTGCCGGATGGGACGACGATGGAACAGGCGATTGCCCGGCATGTGGCGGCGCTCGGTCGACCGGCAAAATAGCGCTGCGGCGCGGACGGTCAACAAAGATGGGGTCGGGGAAATGACGACAGATATGGCGCTCGGTCTGGTCCGTGAAATGCTGTGGACCGGTTTGATGATCGGTGCACCGGTGATTGGCGCCAGCATGCTCGTCGGTTTGATCGTCAGCGTGATCCAGGTCGTCACCCAGATTCAGGAAATGACGCTGACCTTCGTGCCCAAGCTGATCGTGATTTTCTTCGTGATCGTCGCCGGTGGTGGCTGGATGCTCGCCAAGCTGGTGACCTACAGTGCGCGATTGATCAGCAATATCCCGGCTTTGATTCACTGAGCCCGTCGTTGTCAGCCTCCAACGGCAGAATGCTTTGTCCGCGCTGATCGATGCGGGCTGGGTCATCACGGTCGCCTTGATCGCCGGCCGCCTCGCCGGGGTGTTCCTGCTGGTGCCGGTGCTGGGATTTTCGGTGCTGCCGCCGATGGTCCGGGTGATGTTCGTGCTGCTCCTCGCATTAGCGCTCGCGAGCGCTCCCGGTATTGGCCCCTACCGCGGCGACGTATCTTCAATCGGATTGACGCTCGCCATGGGGATGGAATTCCTGTTGGGTGCGGCGCTCGCGTTCGGTCTTCACGCGGCGATGGCGGCGTTCTCGTTCGGCGGGCAACTTCTCGACTTTCAGGTCGGCTTCAGCGCGGCCGCGTTGTTCGATCCGAACACACAGGTTCAAAGCCCGCTGATGAGCGTGACGTTGGGCTTGCTCGGCAGCGTGGCGTTTTTGACCCTTGACGCGCACCACGAGCTGATTCGCGGGCTGGTGCTGTCGTTTCAGCAGATGCCGCCGGGACACGCGGCATTGCCGACCGATGTCGGACCTCTCATCGCACAGTTCGGCTTGGTGTTCGTCTACGGCCTTGTCCTCGTCAGTCCGGCAATCCTCGGCCTGATGTTGGTCGACATCGCGGTGGCGGTCACTGCCCGTACGATGCCTCAGATCAACGTCTACTTCATCGCGCTGCCATTGAAGGTCTTCGTCGGATTGCTGCTCCTCGCAATTTCACTTGCGCACCTCGGGCCTTTGCTCAGACGCATCATGGCGTCGATCTTTTCGTATTGGCAGACCCTCTGATCGGAATTCGCGATGGCCGAACAGGGCTCAGACCAGGATAAATCCGAAGAGGCGACGCCGTACAAGCTCGAGGAGGCGCGCAAATCCGGTTCGGTTGCAAAAAGCACGGAACTCAATGGCGCCGTCAGCTTGGCACTCGCAATGCTCGCTGCGGCGGCGTTCAGCGATTGGGCGGTTTCGCACCTCGCGCATTTAGACAAAGAATTGTTCCTGGGCAGCAGCCAATGGATTTTTGATATCCCGCATCTGATGGCGCGCCTGCGCTACGTCGGCGAACTCGCTCTTTTTATCGTCAGTCCGCTGTTGGCGCTGGTCGTGGTCGGCGCCATTCTGTCCAACCTATTGCAGAGCGGGCCAGTATTCAGTGCGAAGCCGCTCACGCCGGATTTCACCCGGATCAATCCAGCGACCGGTTTCAAGCGTTTGTTTTCGGTCCGTTCGGTTTTCGAGGCGGTCAAGGCCATCGTGAAGCTGGCGTTCATTGTCTCGGTTGCTTATTTCGCAATCAAAGCCTTGCTGCCGATCCTGCCTTCCCTGTACGAGCGTCCCGCCAAGAGCTACCCGGTAGTTTTTCGGCACTACGCGTTACGATTGTTCGGCGATCTGTTGATGGCGGTGATTGCGATCGCCGTTGCCGACTTAATTTACACGCGATGGGAATTCGGACGCCGCATGCGGATGAGCCGACGCGAGCTCAAGGACGAGGTCAAGCGCCGCGAAGGTGATCCGCAGGTGCGTAATAAACGCCGCGAGTTGCTGCGCGAATTGCGTAAGCGCAGCTCAGCGGTGTCGAAGGTCAAGGATTCCGATGTCCTGATCACGAACCCGCAGCACTACGCGATTGCGATCAAGTACCAGCGGGGCGTTAAGCCGGCACCGGAAGTGGTCGCCAAAGGCGTGGGAGAGCTCGCGCAACACATGCGCGACCTGGCCTTCAGGCACCGCGTTCCGATCATTCCGAACCCGGCACTTGCCCGCGACCTTTTCAAGAACGTACCCTTGGGCGCAATGGTCCGTGAGAATCACTACGAGATCATGGCGGCTATTCTGAAACGAGCCTACGAAATCAAGCAGAAGGCGAACGGAGTCAAACGGGGATGAGGGAGTTTTTGCGCCAGGCGATGGGATCGCGCAGCGACCTTGCGATCGTGCTGGCGGTGATGGGAATTTTGTTCGTGCTGTTTTTCCCGATTCCTTCGGGACTACTGGACTTCCTGCTGATCCTCAATCTCAGCTTCGGGCTGCTGATTCTGTTGCTGACGTTCTATACCGACAAGCCGCTGGGGTTTTCGACTTTTCCGTCACTGCTGCTGATCGCGACCCTGTTTCGGCTGGCGCTCAACGTTTCGGCGACGCGATTGATTCTTTCGAATGCCGATGCCGGCCGCGTGATCGCAACGATCGGCCAGTACGTCGTCGCCGGAAACTATGTCATCGGCCTAGTGGTGTTTCTGATTCTGATCGTCGTCCAGTACGTGGTCGTAACCAACGGTGCGCAGCGCGTTGCGGAGGTCGCCGCGCGTTTCACCTTGGACGCGATGCCCGGCAAGCAAATGAGCATCGATGCCGAAATGAACATGGGCCTGATCGACGAGGCCGAGGCGAAGCGCCGCAGAAGCGAAATCGAGAAAGAGGCGAATTTCTACGGCGCGATGGATGGTGCCAGCAAGTTCGTCAAAGGCGACGCGATCGCCGGCATCATCATCTTGCTGATCGACATCATCGGCGGCCTGTCCGTCGGCATGGTGCAGAAGGGCATGGGCTGGTCGCAGGCGCTGAATCTGTACACCTTGCTGACGGTGGGCGACGGTATCGTCACCCAGATTCCGGCGCTCGTGATTGCAACCGCGACCGGCATTATCGTCACGCGCGCCGCCACGGATGCGCAGCTAGGGCAGGAAATCAGCCGGCAGGTCGCCCGCAATCCGCGCTCGCTGATCACGGTCGGCGCGGCACTGGTACTGGTGCTGGCCATCCCAGGCATTCCGACCATTCCGGTGTTGTTGCTTCTCGCCCTCGATGCCGCGCTGGTGTGGTTCGCGTTGCGGGCCAAGAAGCAGGCCGACGAACCGCAGGCGCCGGCGGCCGCAGGTGCAGAAGCGACGGCCGAAGACGGCGACCTGCGCAATCTCCTGCAGGTCGATCCGATCGAAGTGTTGATCGGTGGCGCGCTGGTGCCGCTGTTGGGCGAGGGCGAAGGCCCGTTTATGAAGCGAATCCAGGCATTTCGCAAGCAATATGCCCTGGACTACGGATTCGTCTTCCCAAAAGTCAGAATCCGCGACACCGGACGCAAGCAGTCGAGCGAGTATGAGATCCGCATTCTTGGCGCGCGCGTCGCGATCGCGGCGCTGCAGCCAGAGCGGCTGCTGGCGATTAACCCAGGCGGCGAGCGGACCGGCCTGGAAGGTCTGCCCGCCAAGGACCCAACGTTCGGATTGCCAGCGGTCTGGATTGCGGAGCGCGAAATCGAAAAAGCGCGGCAGCTCGGCTACACCGTGGTTGATCCGGTGACTGTGATCTCGACGCATTTCAGCGAGATCATCAAGGCCAGCAGCGCCGAGCTGCTGACGCGCGCGGAGACCGAGGCACTGATGAATCGCGTGCGGCAGCGCCAACCAACCCTGGTGGAGGAACTGATTCCTGGTGTGCTCTCGTTCGGCGAGATCCAGAAAGTCCTGCAAAACCTGCTGCGCGAAAAGGTCTCGATCCGCAATGTCGAATACATCGCGGAAGCGCTTCTGGAACAGGGGCGCGTATCGCGCGATGCCGACGTATTGACGGAGCAAGTCCGGGAACGCCTCGGCAATATTATCTGCGACCGATTGGGCGCCAGCGATGGCGCCGTTCACGTCTTGACCCTCGATGCTCAAGTCGAAGACCGCCTGCGGACCGGATTGCGACAGATCGACAAGCAGACCGCGCTGGTTCTGGATGGGCCGATGGTGGATCGCTTTGTGCGCGGCCTCACGAAACGGTCTGAAGAAATGATGGTTCAGAATCTGATGCCCGTGTTATTGTGCTCGCCAGTCTTGCGACGACACATTCGCAAGCTGACGGAACGGGTTTTGCCACACCTCGCGGTCGTTTCTCTGAACGAAGTCCCAAATAATAAAGTCGTCAAATCGTTCGGAATCGTGGAGGCAGCGGCCTGATTTTCTCGGGGGAAGGCTATGGCGGATGCGATATCGATTGCGAAGGCGAGTCTCCTGGGGGACTTGGAGCGCCTGAATGTTCTGAGTCAGAACACGTCGAATGCCGCTACCAGCGGATACCGTCGGCAGGTTGCGGTGTCGCTGCCGTTCGATGGCCGATTGCTGGAGCCGGTTAACGCTTACGACGGTACCGTGCATGTCGCCACCACGACCGATACACAAGCAGGCATGCTGGCGAAAACCAGCCGCAGCCTCGACCTGGCGCTCGACGGCGATGGCTATTTCCGGATCGGGACCAAACAAGGCGATCGGTATACCCGGCGCGGCGATTTCCGCCTCGACAGCGTCGGCCGGCTAGTGACTTCCTCCGGCGATCCGGTACTGAGTTCATCCGGCGAGATTCGGCTGACGACCAGCGACGTCAGCATTGCGGAGAATGGAGACATCCATGCGGGCACCGAGCTCGTCGGCCGTCTCGATCTCACCCAGTTCGCCGATCCGAGCAAACTGATCTATCAGGGTGATGGACTGCTGCTCGCACCGACGCAGTCGCAAATCGATCGTTCGAATACGCGTATTCGACAAGGGTATCTGGAAAAATCCAACGTCAACCCGTTGCACGAGATGGTGGCTATGATGGAGACCTCTCGGCACTTTGCGATGACACGCACGGTGCTCACGGCCTATGACGATATGCTGGATTCGGCGATCAACACGCTGGGGCAGTTGTAAACGTGTTGATCGAACTACAAGGGAATGTAATGGGGAGATTACTGTGCTCGACTCGTTGTATATCGCCGCAAGTGGAATGAATGCGCAGCAAGCGCAGATCAACAGCATTTCGAATAACGTCGCGAACGTAAACACCTCGGCCTTCAAAAAGGGTCGAACGACGTTCGAAGACTTGTTCTACCGCCGTCTCAACTCGGTCACCGGACCTTTGGGCGTCAATACGGCCGGACCGTCGATCGGTCTCGGAACCGCGGTCGCGCGTACCAGTCAGGTCTTCAGTGCAGGTGATCTGGTAAAGACCGGCAACTCCCTCGATCTGGCCATCAAAGGCCAGGGCTTTTTCGAAGTCACGCTTGCGAACGGCGAACAGGGCTATGCGCGACCGGGTTCCTTGAGCCTCAACGAGCAAGGGCAGATCATCACCCAGACCGGTGAAAAGCTCACGACCAAGTTCCTGATTCCGGCCGACGCGACGCAAATCACCGTTTCGGAGGCCGGTGTTGTCAGCGTGCAGGTTCCGGATCAATCGGATCCGGTCAATCTCGGGCAAATCGAACTTGCCAATTTCGTCAATCCCGAGGGCTTGCAGTCGCTGGGTGGCGGTCTCTATCAGGCGACGGACAGCTCAGGCGAACCGTATCGCGCCATCCCTGGGGAACAGGGACTCGGCACGCTCGAACAGGGTTACGTTGAATCATCGAACGTCGACCTGGTGCAGGAACTGATCAACCTGATCGTTGCGCAACAGGCTTACCAGATGAATTCCCGTGTCGTGCAGATCTCCGACGGATTGCTGTCGACGATAAGCGGCCTGAGCAATCGCCAGTAGGTCATCCACGTGCGCGCTTCGATGGTAGCGGCTGCGGCACTTGTCACGCTATGCGCAGTGCCGGCGCGCGCGAACCCGGCCGTGTTGCACTTCAAGCTGCCGCCGATCGAGGTGGGTGCCAATCCGACGCTCGGCGATATTGCCGAGGTCGAAGCATCCGACGATCTGGTGGCCCGGTTCGATGCCGTCGCGCTGGGCCAGGCACCGATGCCGGGACATCGCGCCACCGTCACCGGTCAGGAATTGCGCGAATGGATTCGCAGCGAGCACCCTGATCTGGCGGATGCAGTCGTATGGCAAGGCCCGGCTTCCGCGACCATCCTGCGGCCGGGGATCGAACTCGCGCTGTCGCAGTTGGAAAGCACCGCCGAGTCGAGTCTCACCGCGTGGTTGCGCGCGCGCTATCAATCGTTCGAGGTTCGTCCGATCGCGTCGAGTCCGCGCAGCTTGAAGATGTCGCGAGAAGCGACCATCCACATGGTAGTGCAAGGCAGTGGTGCATCTAGGCGTATGGCCGTGTGGGCCACCATTCACGAGCCAGGACTGCCGGATCGGGCGCTGCCGCTGTGGTTCTCGGTATCGGCATCGGCGCAGGCCTGGGTTGCGGTTCGCGATATCTCTGCAGGCGCTGAAATCGACGATGCCGCGCTCCAGTTGCAAGTGGTCGACGTCGCGAACATCCCCGGCGCAATCCCTGCTGGCTTTGCTGCGTTCTCGGAAAAGCAGGCGGTGTCTCCGATCGCGAGCGGACGCGTGCTCACGCAGCGCATGCTGGTCGACAGGCCCATGGTCGCTGCCGGCGACCGGGTGAAACTCAAGGGGATGGAGGGCGCCGTGACCGTCGAATCG